>NZ_BAAHAR010000022.1:0-127829 GCF_054777395.1 Nocardiopsis oceani | reverse complement strand
CCCGGGCGAACAGGCGCCGGGCCAGCTCGGCGCGCCCGTTGGCCTCACCGGGGACCATCCCCACCGAGTGGATCAGCCAGTTCTGCACCGACCGCTGCCCACCCGCCTCCAACAGGGTGCCGGCCGCCTCCAGTTGGGCCAGACGCAGCAGCATCGCAAGCTGGGCCTGCTCCATGTCCTCGCACACCTGCGAGATCACATCCAGCACCTCACCGGCCGCACCGGTCGGGGGCACCTCGCCCATTTCCGAAGCGATCTTTCCCCGGGCAGCACCCATGGCGGAAACGGCGGGGGTATTGCCCGCCGTGTTCCCACACTGCCCAAAAGAAGAAGTCATGACTCAAGCATATCAAGAAGGGCGCAGAAAGGACCTACCCTGGAGGTGATAAAACCCTTACCCGGCCACCCCGACCCGCCTTTCTATCCCCCAACGAGAAGCCTTCCAGGGAAAGGGAAGCGACCCCCTGTACGCATTCTTGGGCAAAGCGGGCATATGTACACCAGAATGGTGATGATCTTGCCCCTGTCTCCACTCTCGACGGCCGAGGGTGGAGACAGGGGCAAGATCATCGGGGAATGGCCCGAACGGAGGGGTTCGCCGCACGCCTTGACCGGCCGCGACACCCGACCCGTCAACGCTCCGGCGCAGGGTCAGGCATCGGCCGCCAGGCCGACGCAGTTATCGGGCGAAGCCCGAGTATTTCCGCTCGGACCTCAACCACCCGTCCCCCTTTCCCAACAGCCGCCAACCCGCCGTCGCAGCGAAGCGTGTCAAGGTGGAGCGCCAATGACGCGCGAAGCGTTCGATGGCGACGACCTTGACGCGCGTAGCGGAGACGGCCACAATCGAGCGGCGGGAAAGGAGGGCGCCCCAACCCAAGAAGAAAACCCCTAACCCAAGAAGAAAACCCCTAACCCAAGAAGAAAACCCCAGGGGAGGAAGTCTCAAAGCACCCCCGCCGCGAGGCTCAGAACATGCAGCTTTCGCTTGCCACCCATTATTGCTTCCTCCTCTTTCTTCCTCTTCCTATTTTTTCTCCTCGTCTGCTCTTCTCGTTGCTTCTTGCCGCCCACCCCTGCTTTGTCGCCCACCCCCATCCTTGCCGTCGATTTTGCCTATTTGCTTTCGAGTTTCCGCTTTTTGCTGCGGAGCGGATCGCCCTTCGGGTAAGCTCGCTGGTTCGGCCTCGCCACCCCCTGGGGTCGTGGTGCGCGCTCATGGATCGGAACGAACCGGAACCTCGCTGGTGACCGGGGCGGGACCGCGCGCACGCGCGAAGCCGCGTCCTGTCCCGCCGAATCCCGAGGTCCGCCCATGACAACGACCGATCCCACAGCTGTGCCCGTGAGCCCTGAGCTCCAGGCCGAGCGCGCACACCTCGACGCCGCCCGTGCCGCACTGCGCCGCATGCGCGAGGATGTCGACGCCACCGCACTGCTCTTCGGTGACGCGGCCAAGGACAAGGTCACCGACGCCGCCCTGCGCCGGGGTCGGGAACGCCGACTCGAAGCCCTTGCCGACATCCCCGACGCGCCCCTGTACTTCGGGCGCCTGGACTTCGAGCCGGGCACTGTCTTCCTGGACGAAGAACCGGACGACGGAGCCCCTGAGCCAGGGGACCCAGTGGACAGGAAGACCCCGCCAGAACCGCCCTCCCACGAGCCCGACCGCGTCAACATCGGCCGCCGTCACGTCCACGACGGCAGCGGCCGCCCCATGGTCCTCGACTGGCGGGCCCCCATCAGCATCGCCTACTACCAGGCCTCGCCCACCAACCGGATGAAGGTGCGGGTCCGGCGGCGCTACGGTTTCGGCACCGCCACCGGACCGGACGGCACCCAGGAATCCGTCCTCACCGCTTTCGAGGACGAGGACCTGACCGCTGAGGCACCGCCGGAGGCCACTCTCGGCAGTGAACTCCTCAGCTCAGAGATCGAACGCCCGCGCACTGGTCCGATGCGCGACATCGTTGCCACCATCCAGCCCGAGCAGGACGCACTGGTCCGCGCCCCGCTCGACAACACCCTGTGCATCCAGGGCGCGCCCGGTACCGGGAAGACCGCCGTGGGCCTGCACCGCATCGCCTACCTCCTCTACACCGAACGCGAACGGCTCTCCCGCTACGGCGTGGCCATCGTCGGGCCCAACCGGTCCTTCCTGTCCTACATCCAGGACGTGCTCCCCGCGCTCGGCGAGGTGGACGTCCACCAGACCACCGTCGTGGAGATGCTCACCCGGGACCTGCCCGAGCGCCTCCGCCCCTCCCAGGGGTGGATCCGCAGGTCGGAGAAGCCGGAGGCGGCACGGATCAAGGGCCGGGCGGTGATGGCCGAGGTCCTGCGCCGCGACCTCTGGTCCCACGTGCGCAACCCCGAGGAGACGGTGATGGTGCGCAGGGGCGCGCGCCGCTGGCGCCTGTACCCGGAGGACATCCGCCCCCTCATCGACGAGCTCACCGAACGCGGCGTCGCCTACGGATCCGGCCGCGACCTCCTAGCGCACCGGATGGCGCACACGATCCTGACACTGATGGAGTCCGAGGGCGAGGTCTGCGACGACCGCACCCACACGCAGGTCCGCCGCGACCCGGCGGTGCGCGCGGCGGTCACTGCGCTGTGGCCCAAGGTCGACCCGCTCAAGCTGGTGCTGGGGCTGCTCACCGACCCCGACCGGCTGGCCCGTGCCGCCGAAGGGCTGGTCAGACCCGAAGAACAGGCCGCCCTGCTCCTGCCCGGAAAACCGCGCGGACCCAAGTCCGCCAAGTGGTCTGAGGAGGACCTGGCCCTGGTGGACGAGGCGGCCGCGCTCATTGAACGCAGCTCCGGGCTCGGGCACGTGGTCGTCGACGAGGCCCAGGACCTGAGCCCTATGCAGTGCCGCGCGATCGGACGGCGCGGCGGAACGGGTTCGTTCACCGTGCTCGGAGACATCGCCCAGGGCACGAGCCCGTCGGCGGCGCGGAACTGGTCGACGCTGCTGGAACACCTGGGAAAACCCACCGGGCACCTGCACGTCCTGGACCGGGGCTACCGCGTTCCCGCGCAGATCATCGACTTCGCCGCCCGCCTCCTGCCCACCATCGCGCCGGTCCCGCCCGTCGCCCGCCACCACCCTCAAACGAAAGCCTCCGGCTTCAGATCTCATCCTTTTGCGCCGGTGGCGGTACGGCGCTCCGCGGGGGCGCTGCGGCTGACCCCGACCGCAGCGGAGATCGCCCCGGCGCTCGCGGAGGCGTGCCGGTCCGCACTCAAGGGCGAGGGTTCGGTCGGCCTGATCGCCGCCGACCACCAGCTGCCGGTCCTGCGCGAGGCCCTCGCCGCGGAGGGCGTGGACGCCCCGCCGCTCGGTGAGACCGGCCTGGACGGCGCCCGCCTGGTGGCGGTCCCGGCCAGCCTGGCCAAGGGTCTGGAGTTCGACGCCGTCGTGGTGGCCGAGCCCGCCGCCATCGTCGAGTCCGAGGAACGCGGGGCCAACCGGCTGTACGTGGTGCTCACCCGAGCGGTCAGCTCCCTGCACGTGGTGCACACCCGTCCCCTGCCCGCCGAACTCACCTGAGGCTCCGGGAAGCGCCGGTCCGGTCGGTCCCTCCTGCGCGGTTCGGGCCGGATACGGCCAACTCAGATGCAACCCGCCAGTGATTTCCCACGTCGGACCCCATGTGTCGACATCCACGCGGACACGGAGGGAGACGGTGGTGATCAGGGGAGTGGTCCTCGACGACCTCAGGGCGCCGACGGGCACCGGTGAGTTGGAGTTCGAACAGCGTCTGCGCCGTGCCGTGGAGCGTGGCGAGAACGGTGACCCGGAGGGTGCCACCGGCGAGTTGTCGGCTCTGCACGAGGAGACCGTCGAGCGCGTCGGCGCAGACCACCCCGACGCCCTCACGGTCCGCGTCCACATGGCTCTGTGCCAGGAACGGAAGAACGACCCGGCCGGGGCAGCCATCGCGCTCAGCGGCGTGGTGGGAGAGCTCTCTGTGAGCGTCGGCCCCCTGCATTCGCACATGCTCGCCCTTCAAGCGGAGATCGCCCGGCTGTGGGGCGAAGCCGACCTCACCGACCTGGCCGCTGACCACTACGGGAGCCTGGCCGAACTGCTGGAACAGGCCCGCGGGGCCGATGCCCCGACGGTCCTCGCCACCTACGAGCGGTACGCCTGGTGGATGGGCAAGACCGGTCAGCCGGCGGAGACGGTCGACGCCTACACCGATCTCCTCACCCGACAGCGCCGAGCACTGGGACCCAACCACGAGGACGTCCTGGACACCCGCACCGAACTGGTGCGCTGGTACGCGAAGGCGGAGGATCCGGCCGGGGCGGCGCGGGCCTGCACGGACATGGTGGCCGCGAGTGCGCGTGTGCGGGGGCCCGCGCACCCGGACACCCTGGCCGCCCGCGTCCAGCTGGTGCGCCATCGTTCGGATGCCGGGGACCGTGCCGGGGCCGCCCGTGCCTGCGCCGACCTGCTGGCGGCTCGGCAACGGGTCCAGCCCCCGCACCATCGCGAGGTCCTCAACACCCGTCGCCTGCTCGCACACCACCGCACCGAGGCCGGCGACCTGCTCACCGCCGAACGCGACTACGAGGAGCTGCTCCCCGACCTGGAGCGCTATCTGCGCGCGGACCACCGCCTCACCCTCCTCGCCCGGGTCGGCCGCGCCCGCCTGCTCTTCCTCCTGGGCGAGACCGCCGCAACCCAGGAGGAGATCGAAGCCAACTCCGAGGCCTTGGAACGGGTGCTCGGCGCGGAGCACGAGACCGCGGTGGAGGCGCGGTTCCTGCTCGCCGCCGCCCGCGTCACCGTCGGGGACCTGGACGGGGCGGTCACCGAGGCCGAGGCCCTGCTGCCGACGCTGCTCCGCGTCTACGGGGACGACCACCACACGACCCTGTTCGCCCGGGCGCACGTGCTGGAGGCCCGCGGCGACGCCGCGTCGCTGGACGTCTACCGGCAGCTGCGGGAAGAGTGGGAGCGACTGCTCGGTCCCACCCACCCCAATATCCTGCTGGTCCGCCTCCGCCTGGCCACCGAGGGCGACCTCGACAGCGAGGAGGGGCGGGGCCGACTCGCCGAACTCTTCGAGGAGTTCCGCTGGGCCTTGGGGCCCACCCACGGACTGACCGTCATGTTCCGGGCCCTGCTGATCACCTTGGGCGAGGACCGGTCCGAGATCCTTGCCGACCTGGGCGAGTTGTACCGCAGGTGTGTGCAGACCTTGGGTCCGGACGCCCTCGGCACCCTGGCCGCCCTGGAGGCCTACTCCGAGTGGCGGGAGTTCGTCCTGGGCGACGAAGCGCGCCCGTCCGCGTGAAAGAGGTTCGGTCCCCGCCCGCGCTCCGGTCAGCCCGAGGTGTGGCGAGTGCGGCCGTGGGAACTGTCGCGCTTCCACTGGCCGGGCACGATCCCGACGGCCAGCAACCACAGCGCGACAGTGACCAGGTGGGCGCGCTCGGCGAGGCCGAGGGCGACACCGGGGGAGCCGTCCCCCGAGGCGCTGTACAGCAGGGCCGCCAACACCAGGACGATCACCGCCGCGACCGCCTGTGCCAGTGTGATCAGGGCCAGGACCGGCCAGGCACGCTCGTCCGCGAGCCGTTGGTCCCAGGTCAGTGCCCCCGCGGCCAGGACCGCGGACAGGGCCGCGACCACGGCGATGACGGGCTGCGCGGCCGTCGCGCCCTGGACCCCCTCCACCAGGGACTCCACCGCGCACGCGGCGTCCGTGGAGATGACGCACCGGCCGGGCAGGAGGGAGGCCGAGAGCGACGCGCCGCCGAACACGGCCATCGACCACCAGGAAACGGTCAGCCAGCGGCGGGGGCGTTTGGCTCCCAAGGCCAGGCCCAGACCGGCCGCGAGCATCACCAGGATCGCCGCGGTCCGGTGCGCGCTGTCCATGAAACGGCCGAAGGTGGAGTCGGCCTCGACGAGGGCGCTGGTGGTCGTGGACCAGGCTCCGGGCAGGATGACCTCGAGCGTCCACAGGCTGTACACAAGGGCGGCGACCACCGCGGCCACCCGGCCGTCCCGGTAGTCCCAGTGCAGGGTCGAGGTGTTCGTGTTCGGCATCGCGCCCCCAGTCTCCGCCGACGGGCCCCCTATGTCTCTAAGACGCACCGGCGGGTCCCCAGGTTCAGTGGCGGGCCGGGCCCCGACCGTTCCGAGGCCCCGTGTCGGCCAACTCGCGGCAGCACTGTTATCCACGGGTGTGTGTTCTCGCGGCATCATCGTGGAACACCACGGGGACAACCGGCCGGTAGGTCCGGTGGCCTCACGGGGTATCGACGACCTACGGAAGGGCGCACGCGATGAACGGCGCATCCACGACGCGATGGGTGATCGTGGGAGTGGACGGTACCGACTCCAGCAGGCACGCCCTGGAGTGGTCCGCGCACCAGGCCGCGCTCCGCGGACTGGGGGTACGGATCGTCGCCGCGGCCAGCCCACTGGCCATGGAGGGTTTCGGGGTCTGGGGAGGCGCCGAGGAGCGCTCCGACGACCGGGAGGGCGCCGGTGCGCGACGGCTGCTCGACCACGCCGACGACTGGGTCTCGCGGCTGTTCCCCGAACTCACGGTGCAGACCCGCCTGTCCTTCGCCCGCCCGGCCGAGGCACTGCTCGCTGAAGCGGCCGCACCCGGTGTGGTTGCGGCCGTGGTGGGTTCGCGCGGGCTGAGCGGCATCGCGGCAGCCTTCGTCGGCTCGGTGGGCATCGAACTGGCCGCGCGCGCCCCGGTTCCGGTGATCGTGCTGCCGAAGGACCACGCTGCCGCGCACGGGGTCCGGAGCAGGGTGATTGTGGGCGTGGACGGCTCCGAACCCAGCCGCCGCGCCTTGGAGTTCGCCTTCACCCAGGCGGAGTTCGCCGACACCGAGCTGGTGGCGGTCAGTGCTTGGCAGCCCCTGGTGGCCTTCGCAGCGGCGACCGGTCCCATCCCCCCGGAGCTCTTCGACGACGCCACGGCTGCCGAGGCCGCCCGGCAGGCCCTGGACGAGGAACTCACCGACCTGCGTCTGATCCGCCCCAACGTCCGGGTCCACACCCGGGTGGTGCGCGCGCACCCGGTGGTCGCGCTCTTGGAGGAGGCCACACCGGCAGACCTCATAGTGGTGGGCTCTCGGGGCCGGGGAGGCTTCCGCGGCCTGCTCCTGGGATCGGTGAGCCACTCGGTCCTGCACGGCGCCCAAGGTCCGGTCGCCATACTGCGCTGAGGCCCGCGGCACTTCACCGGGCGGCCCCGGAGTCCGGGGTACGGAGTCGCAGGGCCAGAGCTGGGCACATGCGCACCGACAGTTCGGCGTCGGCTTCCAAAGGGCCGGGAACGGGCAGGTCCGGGTCCTCGGGGAAGCCGTTGCGGTCGAGCTGCACGACACCGGGCAGGAGCTCGGCGCACAGCCCGTGCCCGTCGCAGCGGGACCAGTCCAGAACCAGTCTGCTGTGTGCCTCGTCCGGCTCCTGCGGCAACGGCAGCTCGCCCCGCACGGGCCGGGTACAGCCCCCGGTGAGGGAGTGGGTGCCCAGGTCTTCGGAGAACACCTGCAGCGCGCTCCTGGCGAACACCGCGCTGCCGTCGGGGTGGGCGCACGCACCCTTGCCCTCGCCGACACCCGCCGCCACCAGCACGTCCTCGGGGTTCCCGTCGCCGTTGATCAGCTGCAGGAAGGAGTCCGTCAGTGCGGGCATTCCCCGCACACACGGGCCGCACTGGCCCGCGCTCTCCCGGGACAAGTAGCGCAGGACCCGGGCCACCTCGCCCAACGGGCAGGTGTCCCCCGTGAGGGGAAGGATGATCCCGGCCCCCAAGGTCCCGCCCACCTCCGACAGTCCGGCGCGCGAGAGGCGGACGCGGTGGATCGTCTCCGGTGAGAGCCACGAACCGTGGTAGCCGCCCACCAGGACCGCGCGGGCGGAGGACATACCGCACGTGTCCAGGAGCCGGGCCAACCGGGTGCCCGCCGGCGTCTCGACGACGGTGTCTCCACCGAGGGTCAACAGCAGCGTCCCCGGCTGGTTGGCGCAGCCCTCCGCCTCGTACCGGTCGGCCCCGCCGATAGCGAGGACGGCCATCTGGGCGAAGGTCTCGGCGTTCGAGAGCAGGGTCGGCAGTCCGGCGACCCCGCGTTCACTGGTGCGCCGGGGCGTTCCCGGCGGCAGCGGCACCCGCCCGTTGATCCCCTCGACCAGTGCGCCCGCCTGGCCGGACACGAAGCGGTGCGGCATGCGCACCACACGGATGCCGGTGTCGGACCGCCGTTCCTGAACGGCCGAACGCAGGGATTCGGGCACCGGGTCGTCCCCGCCCCGGTCGGCGATGCCGATCACCACCTCGGGTGCGCCCAGGGCACGGGCCGCGAGTTCGGCACCGTCCAGCACCACATGGGGCGCCCGTGAGAGCAGCATCTGGTCCTTGGCACTGCCGGGCTCGCCTTCGGTGCCGTTGACCACCACGCGTGCCACGGAGCGGTGGCGCTCGACGGAGTTCTGCACGGCGCGGACCTTGCGGGCGAAGGGGAAACCCGCCCCGCCGCGTCCGCGGAGGTTGCCCAGCCCGGCCAGGGTGATGAGGTCGTCAGCGGCCATGCGGGGCAGGGGTCCGTGCAGGGCGAGGTGGGTGTCGTGGTCGATCCGCTGGTGTTCGTCGAGGCCGGCGGTCAGCCGGGGTGCTCCGATCGTCATGGTGCGCACGGGTCAGCCCCCCGTCCTCATCGATGACCAGAAGTCCAACTCGTCGTCGGTGTTGCCGGACCCTCCCGCTGAGACCGTCGAGAGGCGTTCGGAGGTGGCCCGGGGGTGCTCCGGCTCGGGCACGGTCCGGACGGTCACGAACAGGCGCAGGACCAGCGCGGCCGCGACGGCGAACAGGCACAGCAGGTAGCACACGATGACCCAGCCGGGCGGGTTCCTGCCCGCGGTGAGCCCGTGCACCAGCGCGAGCGGCCAGCACAGGTAGGCGCTCAGGTGGACGATCCGCCAGGTCCAGGCGAAGCGGGTTCCGGCGAAACGGCCCCGGTACACCCCGGTGACCACGATGATCAGTAGCAGGTCGGTGGCGATGATCCCCGCGGCGACCGAGGCGTCCACGTTGAAGGGGAACAGCAGGTTGGCCGGGTTGATGCGGGTGAACGCGATCTGCAAGACGATGTGGGCCAGCAGGAAACCGCAGGCCACCAGGGCCGTGGACCGGTGCACCGCCTGGAACAGGACCCGTCGGCGCGGGGTGGTGAAGAGCCGGTCGGCGGCGATGAGTCCCAGGACGGTCGCGGCGGTGAGCCCGACGAGCGCGAACACTCCGGACATCGACCACAACACGTCCTGGATCAGCCGGATCACCCGCATGTGACCCGGTGCGGACATGGCCAGGAGGGTGTTGGCGAGGAGGATCCCGCCCAACAGGGAGACCCACATCCACGGACGGGTGCGGCGGGTGGCCTGCTCGCCGAGTGGCGGACGGTTGCTGCGGCGCCTGGGCCGGAGGGGTCTGGGCCGGCGGGTGGATCGGAACACGGGTCGGTACCGCCCTTCGGACATGGGGGCACAGCGGGGCGTGGGGGAGTGTTCAGACGCACCTGGCGTCTGGCGCGATTGGGCGCCTGGCGGATGAAGATAGCAGCGCCGCAAGGCTGATGGGAGCCCCTTTCGGAGTTTCTTTGCTTTCGCGTCCTCGGTGGCCCCTGTGAGAAATTTTTTTCACTCGGGTTATCCCAGTTCGCCCTGTTAGTACCAACGAGTAATGTCGAGGTTTTCCTGCGAAAGACATTTTCGGTGTGCATAATCTCCCCTATCTCCGAGCGATCTCGCACGGAGAAAGGTCCGGTAACTGATCATTGATTGGATAGGCCCATGGACCGCCGAGTGAAGGGTGTCGTGGGGATGGCTATGGCCGCGTCTTTGCTGGCCACATCCTGTTCAAACGACCCAGACCCGCCGCCTGAAGAGGGCGGACAATACGATGACGGATCGGAAACGGGCGGCTACGGAGAAGCGACTTCGGGCGAATCCCATGACGATCACGATGACTCCGCGGGAGGCCAGGCGGAGCTGGACACCGTCGATAACGCCTCTCTGGGAGAGGTGCTCACAGACGGGGACGGAAACGTTCTCTACCTGTTCACGGACGACGGGCCCAATGAATCCACCTGCTTCGACGACTGCGCCGACAACTGGCCTCCGGTGCGCACCGTGGCCGACGCGGACATCCCGGCGGAGCTTGCCGACACACTCTCCGGCGACCTGCTCGGGTCCATCTCCCGCGACGACGGGGATCCGCAGGTCACCTACGGCGACTGGCCCTTGTACACGTACGCCGGCGACGCCGCACCCGGCGACGTCAACGGGCAGGGCGTGGGCAGTGCCTGGTTCGTCCTGGCCGCCGACGGGCGGATGGTCACCATCACCGCAGCGGTGCCCGAAGGTTCCGGAGACGGCAACGGAAACGGCGACAACACCGACGAAAACCGCGAGGAGGACGGCGAGCAGGACGACGGAGGCTACGGCGGCGACTACCGCCAACACCCGTTCGGAGGCTGACTCGTGAACTCTACGGACCGGTCCACGGACACCGGCCGACCACCACCCGGCCAGCGCCTGCGCTGGCAGTCTCCCCGCTCGATCGAACTCCTGGGAGTGGTCGGATTCGCGCTGGTCAGCACCCTGACCCTGTTCATGATCGTGCCCAGTGGCACCACAAGCACGTCCGGAATCTTCTGGACCGACTGGGCCCAGACCGAATACGGGCCCCTGGGGCCGGCCGACGTCGACGCACTGGTCAAGGTCCGCCAGGCCGGCCTGTGGGAGATCCCCGTCGGTCAGCAGGCGGCGGACCATGCACAGAGCGAGGTCGTCCGGGACGTCGGCGCCACGCTGGCCGAGGACCACCTCCTCATGGACGCGCAGGTCCGGGAAGTCGCCGAACAGCTCGAAGTGCGCCTGCCGAGCTCTCCCAGCCGGGAGCAGCAGCGGTGGATGGACGAGCTGTCTGAGCTGACGGGGGCCGCGTGGGACCGGGTCTTCGCCAACCGGTTGCGTGAGGCGCACGGCAATGTCCTGGAGATCCTCGCCGAGGTCCGTGCCGGAACGCGCAACGAACTGGTCCGGTCCTTCGCCCAGCATTCGATCCTCATGGTGATGCGCCACATCAACCTGCTGGAGAGCGCGGGGCTGGTCGAGTACGAATCGCTGCCCGAGCCGCGCCCGCCAGAGCGGCGTCCCCCGGTCTGAGCAGGGCGTATCCCAGAACGCATCCGTTCACATCCCCCGGAAGGTTGTGCACCCACCCTCCCCCCATGGCCCGTGGCGCCCGGCGGCGCTCGCGCGGCCACCGCACAGAAAGTCGCACAGAACCATGCGTGAACGATCAGATCGCCCCCGACCAGAACGACCACGACCGGATCGCCCCCACCGGGGCCGGGGCCGCACCCTGGCGGTCCCCGCGGCCCTGGCCGTCCTCACCCTGCTCATGGGCGGACTGGCCCTGGCCACCGCGAGCGGTGGCGAGCCCGGATCGGGCCTCCTCGTCGGGCACTCGGAGCCCAAGGATCCGGGCGACGAGGCACCCGAGGAGCGAGACGGAGAAGACCGGGAAGGCGGCCAGGAGGACGGCCAGGAAGGAGACCACGGAGACCACGACCACGACCACGACCACGGCGACGGCGACGGGGACCACGGTGACCACGGCGACGAGCCGATTACCGGCCCCAACCCGGAGGACTTCGCACCCATCGACGAAGCCCCGGAGCGCCGGGCGGACCCCGCTCCCGGCCCGGATGCCTCCACGGGCACCGTCAGCATCGACTGCGGTACCAACGAGAACGGCGTGTTCAACTCCGAGAACGTGATCGTCGCCCCCGGCGTGGAGCACGGCGCCCAGCACACCCACGACTACGTCGGAAACCAGGACGTCCAGCGCTTCACCGAGGACGTCGACACCAACAACGCGATCCTCGCCGAAGGGGACACCACGTGCCCCGACGAAGACCGCTCCATGCACTTCTGGCCGGTGCTGCGCGACATCACAGGGGAGAGCGATGACGCCGAACTGCCGGGCGGCGGCCTCGACGGCAACCTCGGCAGCATCCTGACTCCGGCCGAGGCCCGGATCGAGTTCTTCGGCAACCCCGAGGGCCCGGTCTCAGCGATGCCGGACTTCCTGCAGATCTTCACCGGCAACGCCCAAGCCGCCACATCGGAAGGGGTGAACGCCAACGCGCAGTGGACCTGCACCGGCTTCGAGGACCAGGCCTTCCCCGACCGCTACCCGCTCTGCCCCGAGGGCAGCGACGTCGTCCGGATCCTCGACTTCCCCGGATGCTGGAACGGCCGGGACATCGAGAGCGAGGACAACCGGTCCCACACGGCGTTCGCCGAAGAGGACGGAACCTGCCCGGACGGGTTCACCGCGGTGCCGCAGCTGAGCCACACCCTGGTGTACGACGTCCCGGAAGGGCCCAACTTCGCCCTGGACAGCTTCCCCGAACAGGGGCGGGCGCCCACCACGGACCACTCCGACCACATCAACGTGATGCCGCCCGAGCTGATGGACCAGACGGTCGAGTGCATCAACGAGGGCCGGGACTGCTGACCCGGTGCCCGCCACCAGAGCGGGAACCCCTGTGCACGGCCGATCGCGTATAGCCGCAGGGCGTCGGCGGGTGGGCGCTGCACAGGTCTAATCTCGCCCCTCCAACGGCCGGTGTCTGTTGTGTGACGAACAGCACTGGCCGTTGGTGCTGGTGGGGCACTTGCCCGCGGTGCAGGAAAAAGCGGCTGCGAACAGTGGTGGAGCGCCGTCCAGACGCGCCCCTTGCGGCGCCTCCCTGTACCTCTCGAATCCCTTGCTGTGCAGCGGAATCCGCCCCTCGGAACCAACGCGTATAGACCACTGGCCTAGACCAATTGGTCAGTGTTGGCACCCGTCGTTCATGATTCGAGGGATCTCGTAATTCGATGAGGAGCCGTTGTGACTGCTGACGTGGGTACTGATGTGGGCGCCGCCCCGACCAAGAACGAGGAACTCATCACCTGGGTTCGTGAGGTCGCGGAGCTCACCCAGCCGGACGAGGTCGTCTGGTGTGACGGTTCCGAGGAGGAGTGGACGCGCCTGACCGACCAGCTGGTCGCGCAGGGCACCTTCACCCGCCTCAACCCCGAGAAACGCCCGAACAGCTTCTACTGCACTTCCGACCCGTCGGACGTCGCCCGGGTCGAGGACCGCACCTTCATCTGCTCCGAGCGGGAAGAGGACGCGGGCCCCACCAACAACTGGGTCGCCCCCGACGAGATGCGCGCCACCTTCGGCGAGGTCTTCAAGGGCGCCATGCGCGGCCGCACCATGTACGTCGTCCCCTTCTGCATGGGCCCGCTCGGCGGCGACATCTCCCAGCTCGGCGTCGAGATCACCGACTCCCCGTACGTCGTCGTCTCCATGCGGATCATGGCCCGCATGGGCACGGCCGCCCTGCGCCTGATCGAGGAACGCGGCGAGTTCGTCAAGGCCGTCCATTCCGTCGGCGCACCCCTGGAGCCCGGCCAGCAGGACGTCGCCTGGCCGTGCAACTCCACCAAGTACATCTCGCACTTCCCCGAGACCCGCGAGATCTGGTCCTTCGGCTCCGGCTACGGCGGCAACGCCCTGCTCGGCAAGAAGTGCTACGCGCTCCGCATCGCCTCGGTCATGGCCCGCGACGAGGGCTGGCTCGCCGAGCACATGCTGATCCTCAAGGTGACCTCGCCCGAGGGCAAGTCGCACTACGTCGCCGCGGCCTTCCCGAGCGCCTGCGGCAAGACCAACCTGGCCATGCTCCAGCCGACCATCCCCGGCTGGAAGGTCGAGACCGTCGGCGACGACATCGCCTGGATGCGCTTCGACGCCGACGGCCAGCTGCGCGCCATCAACCCCGAGGCCGGTTTCTTCGGCGTCGCCCCCGGCACCGGCGCGAAGACCAACGCCAACGCCGTAGAGACCCTCTGGGGCAACAGCATCTTCACGAACGTCGCCCTGACCGACGACGGTGACGTGTGGTGGGAGGGCCTCACCGAGGAGCCGCCCGCGAACCTCACGGACTGGAAGGGCCGCCCCTGGACCCCGGACTCCGCCGAGCCGGCGGCACACCCGAACTCCCGCTTCACCACCCCGGCCGGTCAGGCGCCCACCATCGCCGACGAGTGGGAGGACCCGGCCGGCGTCCCGGTCTCCGCGATCCTCTTCGGCGGCCGCCGTGCCTCCGCCGTACCGCTGGTCGCCGAGTCGTTCAACTGGCAGCACGGCGTCTACCTGGGCGCCAACGTCTCCTCCGAGAAGACCGCGGCCCAAGAGGGCTCGGTCGGGGAGCTGCGCCGCGACCCGTTCGCGATGCTGCCCTTCTGCGGCTACAACATGGGCGACTACTTCGCCCACTGGGTGAAGCTCGGCAAGCAGGCCGACCAGGCCAAGCTGCCGAAGATCTTCTACGTCAACTGGTTCAAGAAGAACGCCGACGGCAAGATCGTCTGGCCCGGATTCGGCGAGAACAGCCGCGTCATCAAGTGGATCGTCGAGCGGCTCGAGGGCGAGGCCGCCGCGGTCGAGACCCCGATCGGCAACGTGCCGACCGCTGACGGCATCGACACCGAGGGCCTGGACTTCACGGCCGAGGACATGGAGTTCGTCCTCGACGTCGACACCGATGTCTGGAAGCAGGAGGCCGCCCTGGTCCCCGAGTTCTTCAAGACCTTCGGCGACAACCTGCCCGATGAGCTCTGGGACGAGTACAAGGCTCTGCTGGACCGGCTCGACAAGTAGCCGAAGACAGCCCTAGCGGCCCACAGAGTGAGCGGCAGCCGACCCCGGTCGGCTGCTGCTCTTCTTTTCGGGCCCCAGAAGGCTGGCTCTAGGACCTAGCTGCAGCTGATGTAGCTGGTGACGAAGGTTTCGTCCTGCTGCTCCACGTGCAGGCGCCCCTGGACACTGCCGATGGGGGTCAGGTTGGCCGTGAAACTGCGGGACTGGCCCGCGACGATCGACATGCCGGGGCTGTTGCGGTTGAGGCTTCCCAACTGGGCGACGGTGAAGCTGATGTCCAGGTTGGCCCCGCTGGTCTTGCTGTAGGTGACCGTCGCGCTGCTGCAGCCCGTGGTCCGCGTGGTGAGCGTGCCGTGGGTCAGTGAGACCGAGTCGCTGTCCAGCGTCCCGAGGCCGTCCGGATCCTCCACGGAGGGGACGTACTCGGGGTTCTCCTCCAGGAAGGCGTCGAGGCTCTCGACGTCCTCGCCGACCTCGTAGAACCCGTCGTCGGTGATGATGACTTCCTGGCTCGTGCTGTGAACCCGGCTCGTCTCGGCGGCGGCGGTGCCGGGCACGAGGAGCACAACCGAGGCCGCCAGAGCGATCGCTGCTGACAGGCTGGACGTGCTCGGCGCACGCCTGGGGAAGCGGGACACGGTGTCCTCCGGGGGGCGGGGTTCCGTCAGGGGCGCTGCGAACGTACCAACGGGTATGGCGGCGCACCAAGGCCTTTGGTCCCTCAGGGGGAGTGCAGGCGCAGCACCGCGTGCTCGGCCCACTCAGGCGGCCTGGTAAAGCGGGAGACGACCATCATCGTGAGGAAGGACAGCGGGATGGTCCAGGCCGCCGGTTGGGCGAGCAGCACGGTCGGCCAGCCCACGGGGGTGGCCAACAGGACCGACCAGCCGACCGCCCCGGTGGCGGTCACAGCGCCGACGGTCAGGCCCGCGGCCGCGCCCGGCAGGGTAAGGCGCCGCCACCAGATCCCCAGCACCAGCAGGGGGCAGAAGGTCGACGCGGCCACCGTGAACGCCCACACCACCAGCACGTTGATGTCGATCATCTGCGCGGGCAGCGCCAGCAGGACGGCCACGCAGGCACCCACCGCGACGGCCAGCCGCAGTCGGGGCACACTGCCCTGGAACAGGTCGTGCGAAAGCCCGCCGGCCAGGGCCAGCAGGAGGCCCGAGGAGGTCGACAGAAAGGCGCCGAAAGCCCCCGCCGCGACCAGCGCGGTGAGGATCGTGCCCGCCGACCCCGGTACCGCCTGCGCGGGCAGGACCACCGCCACCGTGTCCGTTCCCTGGAGCATCACGAGCTGAGGCGTGAGCACTCGTCCCAGCAGGCCGTAGACCGTGGGGAACAGGTAGAAGAGCCCCAGCAGCGCGATCACGCCAACGGCGACCCGGCGAGCGATCCGCGCGGTCGGGCTCGTGTGGAAGCGCATGATGACGTGCGGCAGCCCCATGCAGCCGAGAGTGATCGCGAGCAGGGTCGACCAGGTCTCGAACACCGGGTAGCCGCCCACGTTCAGCAGGGGCATACTCCACTGTTCGCTGCCCAGTTCAGGCAGCCCTTCCGGGTGCGGAATGGGCGCCCCCTCGGGGAACACGTACTCCGTGCCCTCCGCCACCGAGTGCTCTCCAGCGGCCAGGTCCAGGTCCTCGCCGTCGGTGGTGAGCACGGTGACCGGCTCGTCCAAGCTGAAGTCCGTGGCGACGGCGAACTCGACCGGCGTGGTGGCGGGGAACTGGGTGCCCCACTCCGGGTGCAGCGCCTCCGCACGGGTGTCCGCACCCGCGTGCACCACCAGGTAGATGGCGGGCACTGCGAGGAAGGCCAGTTTGACCACATAGTGGAAGGCCTGCACGTACGTGGCCGAGCGCATCCCGCCCGCCGCGATCGAACCGCTCACCACCAACCCGGCCAGGAGCACCCCCACCCAGTAGGGGGTCCCGCTGACCAGGCTCAACACCACCCCGGCCCCCTTGAACTGCGGAACCAGGTACAGCAGCATGATCACCAGCACGATGCAGCCGCACAGTTTGCGCAGCCGGGGCGCGCCCAGCCGGTACTCGGCGAAGTCCGGCACTGTGTAGGCGCCCGACCGGCGCATCGGCCCCGCGACCAAGGCGACCACCGCAACGTAGCCCGCTGTGAAGCCCACGGCGTACCACATGGTGCCGAGGCCGTTCTTGAGCAGAAGCCCGGCCAGCCCCAGCACAGAGGCGGCCGAAAGGTACTCACCGGCGATCGCCAAGGCGTTCCAATTCGGGGAGACCCGGCGGGAGGCCACCAGGAAGTCGGAGGTGGACCGTGCGGCCCGCACCCCGTAGATCCCGATGATCAGGCTCGTGACGAGCACCAGGCCAATCGCCAGTACCGCCACGCTCATGAGGGTCCGTCACCCTCCGCGTGTGCCGACCGGTCCTCGCTCGCCGCCCTGTCCTCCAGGCGTTCGGCCGCGCGCACGTGCCACACGGCCAGCCCGAACAGCATGGGATAGATCGCCACGGTCAGGATCAGCCACGAGACCGGTACCCCGATCAGCCGGACCTCGCCCAGCACCGGGAACAGGGCGAAGGCACCGCTCATCCCGAACAGCAGCAGTGACAGCAGCAGCACCGTGCGCACGGCCGTGCGCCGCTGCGCGCGGAAGAGCCGCCGCGCCGCCTCCGTGTCCACCGGCTCGGGCACCGGCAGCAGGTGTTGCACCGGCCGGTTGCCCCGCGCCAGCGCGATGCGGGTCTGCGGGCTGGTGAGTTTCTCGCGGCGAGGACTCACTGCTGGTCCTTAGACGTCCCCGACGGGCGCGCCGCCGAACGGCCGAGCTGGTCGTGCTTGGCCGCTTCAAGGAGCTGTTCGCGCAGGTGCCGTCCGTGCCTGCGGCTCACCGGGACATCACCTGCGGGCGTTCCGGCGACCAGCCCGGAGGAGGACGTGACCCGCAGGTCCCGTACCCAGGGGATGGCGATGAGGAAGCCGCGGTGCACCCGGATGAACCCGGCACCGGCCCACACCTCCTCCAAGTAGGAGAGCGAGAGCCGGATCAGGTGGGTACCGTCGGCGGTGTGCAGCCGCACGTAGTCGCCTTGGGCCTCCACGAACTGCACGTCGTCGCGTTTGACGAACACGGTGCGGCGTCCGGTGTCGATCTGCACCACGTGCAGGTCCTCAGCCGGGGACGTCGAACCGCTCGTCTGGCTCAGCTGCGCGATGCGCCCCACGGCCTCGGCCAGGCGCTCCGGGCGGATCGGTTTGAGTAGGTAGTCCACGGCCCCGATTCCGAAGGCCTCCACGGCGTGCGCCTCGGAGGCGGTCACGAAGACGATCGCCGGGGGCTCTGACATCACGCTCAGTACCCGGGCCACGTCCATACCGTCGAGCCCGGGCATGAGGATGTCGAGGAAGGCCGCGTCGATGGCGGTGGTGCCCAACAGGCGTACAGCGGTCGCCCCGTTGTCGGCGACCAGGACCTCCGACACCTCGGGCATGTCGTCGAGCAGGGCGGCCATCTCCTGGCGGGTGGACGCCTCGTCCTCCACCACCAGGACACGGAGCTCGGACTTCACCGAACCACCACCCCACGTGCGAACCTCGGTACGCGCACGGTCACCTTCGTCCCTTCTCCCAGCGCGGTCTCGATCATCAGACCGTACTCCGGTCCGTAGACGGCACGCAGCCGCTGGTCGACGTTGGCCAAGCCCACGCTGCGCGACTCCGGCCCGGTGCCCGCCAACAGGGCGCGCGCCAGTTCCGGATGCATACCCACACCGTCGTCCTCGATCTCGATCACGCACAGAGGACCTTCACCGAAGCCCGACACGCTGATGTGCCCCGGCCCCTCCTTGCGCTCCAGGCCGTGCCGGATCGCGTTCTCCACGATCGGCTGCACGACCAGGAAGGGGATAGCGACGGGTAGCACCTCAGGTGCCATCCGCACGGTGATGTCCAGGCGGTCGTGGAAACGGGCCCGCTGGAGTTCGAGGTAGGTCTGGGTGGCCTCCAACTCGTCCGCGACCGTCGCGTAGTCGCCCTTCTCCGAGAACCCGTACCGCAGATAGTCGGCGAAGTCCGACAGCAGGTGGCGCGCCCGGTCGGGGTCGGTACGCACGAGGGCGGCGATCACCGCGAGCGCGTTGTGCACGAAGTGGGGTGAGATCTGGGCGCGCAGGGTGCGCAGGTCGGCCGCGGCGATCCGGTCGCGCGCCCGCCGTAGCGCCGCGTGGTCGAGGCAGTCCGAGACCAGGGCCGCGGCCGCCTCGACATCGGCCTCGACCGGGTTTCCGGTAGCCAGCAGGGCACCGGAGAGTTCATCGTCTACCTTGAGCGGGACAGCGCACACCGAGGACCCGTCGGGCAGACGGGAACGGGCGCCGCCACCGAACTCGAACACCTGGGAGAGCAACCCTTCGACCTCCTCTGTGCCCGGCCGCTTCCCGTGGGAGGCGACCTGACCGTCGAGGTCGGCCAAGAGCACACCTTCCACCGCGAGCACCTGGCGAAGACGCCGGGCGGCGGCGTTCACCCCGCGCCCGTGCAAGCCGTCCTGGAGGTCGACACCCAGGGCGTGGACCTGGCGCATCAACTCGACACTCGCTCGGCGGTCCGACGGCGTGGGGCGCCGGGACGGGGAAAGCCACGACAGCCACCTGTAAGACACAGGTTGATCTTATCCCCGCAAAGTGTGTCGATCCTCACGTGCCGGGTCTCCTCTCCCGTGTCGCAAGGGACGGGCCCGCCGCCTCCGCGAGGAGACGGCGGGCCCTGAGGGGGCGACGGGGCGGCGGCGACACCGGACGAGGGTGCGCGTCCGATGGGAGTAACCGCCGGTGGCCGGATTCCCGTGCCCTGCATGGCTACTAGTGGTCGCTGGCCTTCTCGGCACCGGCACCGGTGAGGGCGCGGACCTGGAGCATCGCGAACTTCTCGAAGTCGCGCTCCTTGGACATGTACGTTCCGACGACCGCGCACAGGAGGCTGATCGGCACCGACACAAGAGCCGGGTTGGGCAGCGGGAACCAGGCGAAGTCCACGTTGGGCATGAGCGCATTCTCGGCGCCGGAAACGACCGGGGAGAAGAACACCAGGCCCACCGCGCTGATCAGACCACCGTAGATACCCGCGAGGGCGCCAGCGGTGTTGAAACGCTTCCAGAACAGGCTGAGAAGCAGGGTCGGAAGGTTCGCCGAGGCGGCCATCGCGAACGCCAGCGAGACCAGGAAGGCCACGTTGAGGTTCTGCGCGAAGATCGCCAGGACGATCGCCACGGTACCCACGGCAAGGGCCGCGAACCGGGCGACCTTGACCTCTTCGGTACCACTGGCCTTACCCCTGCGGATCACGGCGTTGTAGAAGTCGTGCGCCAACGAGGACGAGGAGGCGATCACCAGACCGGCCACGGTCGACAGGATCGCCGCGAAGGCAGCCGAGGCGATGATGGCCAGCAGGACGGCCCCTGCCATTTCGCCGCCCATGGTCGTACCCACGACCTGCGCCAACTGCGGGGCGGCTGTGTTTCCGGCCGCGTCCTGGGACGTGATGGCCTCGTGCCCGACCAGCGCAGCGGCGCCGAAACCCAGGACCAGGGTCATCAGGTAGAAGGTGCCGATGAGGCCGATGCCCCAGTTGACGGACTTCCGCGCGCTCCCGGAGTCGGGCACCGTGTAGAAGCGGATGAGGATGTGCGGCAGACCGGCGGTACCCAACACCAAGGCCAAGCCGAGGCTGATCAGGTCCAGCTTGTTCCACATGGTCTGCATCGGGTCGCCAGCCACCTCGACGCCGTAGCGCAGGCCCGGCTCCAGGAACCCGGCCGCGTTGCCGTCGGCCGCTGCCTGGCTGGCGTTGGCTGCGTCGCTCATCAGCGCACCCAGGTTGAAGCCGTACAGGGACAGCGTCAACAGGGTGAGCAGTGCGGCACCGGCCATCAGGATGACGGCCTTGGTGATCTGTACCCAGGTGGTGCCCTTCATCCCGCCGAAGGCCACGTAGATGGTCATGAGGAGGCCGATGACGACGATCCCGACGATCTTCGCGGTGTCGGCGTCCATGCCGAGGAAGGTCTGACCCTCCTGGATGCCGAGGAGCAGTGCGATGAGCGCGCCCGCACCGACCATCTGCGCGAG
The DNA here is from genome assembly GCF_054777395.1 of Nocardiopsis oceani. Taxonomy (NCBI): domain Bacteria; kingdom Bacillati; phylum Actinomycetota; class Actinomycetes; order Streptosporangiales; family Nocardiopsidaceae; genus Nocardiopsis; species Nocardiopsis oceani. Next base: position 106,942 of record NZ_BAAHAR010000022.1, on the reverse strand, counting down.
CAGGTAGAAGATCGACACCACGATGGTCGAGACCGCCGCGGCCGTACGCACCGGGCGCTGCTGCATCCGGTAGGAGAGCACGTCGCCCATGGTGTAGCGGCCGGAGTTGCGCAGCAGCTCCGCGACGAGCAGCAGGGCTACCAGCCAGGCCACGAGGAAGCCGATGGAGTAGAGGAAGCCGTCGTACCCGAAGAGCGCGATCATGCCCGCGATGCCCAGGAAGGACGCGGCGGACATGTAGTCGCTGCCGATGGCCAGACCGTTCTGGAGTGAGGAGAATCCACGGCCGCCGGAGTGGAAGTCGGTCGCGGAACGGGTGTTGCGGCTGGCCCAGACCGTGATGCCCAGGGTGGCCGCGATCATGAGGGCGAAGAGGGCGAGGGTGACGAAGCGGCTGCTCTCGCTCACCGCTTCCTGCGCGAGTTCTTGCGCGAGCATCATCGGCTCTCCTCCTTCGCCTTGGCCGATCCGCCGTTCTGGAGCTCGTCACGCAGCTCTGCGGCGGAGGCGTCGAAGTTCCGGTTCGCGTACGTCGTGTACAAGATGGCGATCCCGAACGTGGACACGAACTGCAGGAGGCCGAACAGCAACGCCACGTTGAAGCCGCCGATGAGTTCCGTGCCCATGATGTCGCGTCCGAAGGCGGACATCAGCACGTACAGCAGGTACCAGGCCATGAAGGCGATGCTTATGGGGAAGATGAAGCGGTACAGACGGCGCTTGAGCTCGATGAACCGCCGGTCCCCGTGCATGGCGACGTAGGCCTCGTCCTTGATGGGTTCGTCGCCGTCGCCGTTCCCGTCGGGTGGTGTCGGATCCTTGGTAGGCCTGTCTGTTGCCATGATTTCGGTACCTCCGGGGGATGGGCGGGGACGGTGCGGGGTTGGTTAAGGCCACATTTCGGAGATGTGACCTGCATTACTCGGCACTGTAAGGAGGGGCACTTTGTCTGAGCAGGGGGTGTGCGGGGGCGCGCGCCGAACGCGGGTGAGGAGCGTCAAGCGGTCGCCAAGCGTGCGACGAACGGTCGCTGAGCACGCTGAACGGTCGCCCGGCGGTCCTGGGCGAAGGGCCGTGCGGCACGCACCGTCCCCGGTGACGGACCCCTCCAAGGACCCCGGAAGCCCCCGCTGCGAGGGGGCGTTATACCGTTCGAGAACCTGTGAACCCCGGACGAGGTGCGCCGTACCCGGTCATGACAAGACGGCGCGGACACTGTTCGCACGTCTTGGAGGTACAGGTCATGGCCTGGCTCGTTCTGGTGATCTCGGGTCTTCTGGAGACCGCGTGGGCGGCCGCGCTCAACGCGTCGCAGGGCTTCAGCCGCTTCTGGCCGTCGGTGGCCTTCGTGGTCACCCTGGCGCTGAGCATGGGCGGGCTCGCCTACGCACTGCGCACCATCCCGCTGGGCACCGGTTACGCGATCTGGGTGTCGATCGGCGTCGTCGGTACCGCCCTGATCGGCATGTTCTTCCTCGGTGAGGGTTTCAGCGTGCCCAAGGCGCTGTGCCTGATCATGATCGTGGCCGGGGTGGTCGGCCTCAAGGTCCTGGGCTGAGGGAGGGTCCTGGGCTGAGGGTCATTCCGGCAGGATTACCCGGTGGGTGCCCGCGTAGACGTTCATGGACGCGCCGCGCAGGAAGCCCACCAGGGTGGTCCCGGCTTCGGCGGCCAGGTCGACGGCCAAGGACGAAGGAGCGGAGACCGCCGTGACCACCGGGATCCCCGCCATCCACGCCTTCTGTACCAGCTCGAACGAGGCGCGCCCGGACAGCGCCAGGACTTTGCCCCGCAGCGGCAGCATGTTCTCGCGCAGGGCCCAGCCGATCACCTTGTCGACCGCGTTGTGGCGGCCCACGTCCTCACGTACCACCAACGGGTTTCCGTCGGCGTCGAACAGCCCCGCCGCGTGCAGGCCGCCGGTCCGGTCGAACACCCGCTGCGCCTCACGCAGCCGCGTCGGCAGCACCGACAGTGTCTCCGTCGAGATGCGCACCGGGTCCTCGGCCACCGACCAGCGGGCCTTGGTCCGCACCGCGTCCAGGCTGGCCTTACCGCACAGCCCGCAGGCGGACGTCGTGTAGAAGTTGCGCTCCAACGCGGTGTCCGGCTCCGGCACGTCCGCGGCCAGCGTCACGTCGACGACGTTGAACGTGTTGGAGCCGTCCTCAGTCGCCCCGGCGCAGTACCGGGTGGTGACCACGTCCCGTGCCTGGGCGAGCACGCCCTCCCCGACCAGGAACCCCGACGCCATGTCGAAGTCGTGCCCGGGCGTGCGCATCGTGACGGTCAGCGCCCGCCCGTTCAGCCGCACCTCCAGAGGCTCCTCCGCCGCCAAGGTGTCGACCCGCTCACTGACGGCGCCGTCCCTGATCCGCAGCACCCGCTCGCGCACCGTGACCCGACCCAAGGTTCCACCACCCCGTGTTCATACCGCTCACCTTCATGAACGGATCCGATCACGCTATCTCCCATAGAGTCCTCACATGAGCCTGGGATCCGTCGACCAGTGGGTCGTCAACGCCGTCCAACCGTCCACCCTCGCCCGCTTCTGGGCCCTCCTTCTCGGCGGCACGGTCGTCGACCGCCCAGACGGCTGGGCCCACGTGCAGGACCTCCCCGGCCTCCCCAAGCTGTCCTTTCAGCCCACCCCGCACCCCAAGTCCGCCCCCAACCGGATCCACCTCGACCTGCGCGTCCCCAGCATCGCCGAAGCCACCCGCACCGCACTCCGCCACGGCGCCACCACCGTCGGCCAGGTAGTCACCGACGAACAGGGCTCCTTCCAGGTCCTCCACGACCCAGAAGGAAATGAATTCTGCTTTGTGGCGCCAAGCCGATAATTTACAGAGGGAGCCCTGCTTTAGTCGGGGTGGCCTGCTTTCGCTAGGGTGCCCTGCTTTAGTCGGGGTGGCTGGGGTGGGCGGGATTCCTTTTCGGTTTGGGGTGCCCTTCTTGAGTCAGGGGTTCCCTCTCCGGGCTGGGGTTCCCTCCTTTCCCGCCGCTCGATTGTGGCCGTCTCCGCTACGCGCGTCAAGGTCGTCGCCATCGAGCGCTTCGCGCGTCATTGGCGCTCCACCTTGACCCGCTCCGCTCCGACGGCGGGTTGGCGGCTAGCGGAAAAGGGGGACGGGTGGTTGAGGTCCGAGCCCTTTCGGGCTTCGCCCGAAAACTGATTCTGTCGGCCTGGCGGCCGATGCCTGCCACGCCGCCGGAGCGTTGACGCCTGGCGGTGTCGCGGCTGGTCAAGGCGTGCGGCGGACCCCGAACGGCACGGCCTGGCGGCCGGCGGCCGGGTGGGCTACTGCGCCGGAGCCTACCGGTTGCGGGTGTCGCGGCCGGTCAATGTGGGAGGCGAAAACCTCTCGGTGCGGGCCTTTCCCTGATGATCTTGCTACCAGAGTCAATTTCGGCGCCGAAATTGACTCTGGTAGCAAGATCATTCCCACGAGGGATCGGATTTGTCCGCTTTGCCCGGGAATGTGAACAGGGGGTGCGCTCTTTTCCGGGAAAGCTTCTTCTTGGGCAACAGAAAGGTGGGGCAGGGTGGCCGGGCAGGGATTTTGTCGCCCCGATCTATTTCTTTTCCGGGGCGTGGTTGATATCCTTAGTAGTATGACTTCTTCTTTCGGGCAGTGCGGGAACACGGCGGGCAATACGCCCGCCGTGGCCGCCATGGGTGCTGCCCGGAAGAGCATCACCTCGGAAATGGGCGAGGTGCCCCCGACCGGTGCGGCCGGTGAGGTTCTGGACGTGGTCTCGCAGGTGTGGGAGGACATGGAACAGGCCCAGCTTGCGATGCTGCTCCGGTTGGCGCAGCTGGAGGCGGCCGGGACCCTGTTGGAGGCGGGTGGGCAGCGGTCGGTGCAGAACTGGCTGATCCACTCGGCCGGCATGGTGCCCGTTGAGGCCAACGGGCGCGCCGAACTGGCCCGCCGCCTGTTCGCCCGGGAGCTTCCCGCCATCCGCGAAGGCTTGGATTCGGGGTTGTTGTCGATCGGTGAGGCGGTGGCGGTGTGCCGGGCCGCTGAGAGGGCGGTGGTGGCGCGCAACACCGGAACCCACCCGGACGCGGGCACCTTCCGGTTGATGATGGAGGCCGGGATCATGGCCGCCAAGGCCAAGAAGCCGACCATGTCGACCTCCGACATCGCCCAGCTGGGCCGGGAACTCCTGGCCCAGTACAACCCTTCCGCAGTGGAAGAGCAGTACCAGGCCGCCTTCGACGCCCGTGGAGCACGCCTGGCGCACACCTTCGATGCGACCTTCCTGTTCGAACTCTGGGGTCCGGTTGAGCACGCCGAGGAGGTCAAGCGTGAGCTCAAGGCCTATGAGGTGGACTATGACCCTGAGAGGCTGCACGTGTCGGTCTCTGAGCGGATGTATGACGCGTTCATGAACCTGGTCCGGTCCGCCACCAACCCCACCACCCCCACCGACCCCACCGGGAACGGTGAGGGCGCTGAGGGTGCCGGTACCGGGGACGGCAAGGGCACGGGCGGTCAGGGCGGCACGGGTGGCACGGGCCGGAAGCGTGCTGCGGTGGCGATGATCAACATCATGGTGCCCCTGCCCACCTTCCTCGGCCTCCAGGACGAGGGTGCGGGTCCGGCGATGACCCAGGACGGGCAGGTGTTCTCCATGGCCGCGATCCGTGCCCTGGCCCCCAACAGCGTGCTGCGCCGGCTGATCACCTCCCCGAAGGGGGAGACGGTGTTGGACGTGGGGCGCGCCCAGCGCAACGCTACGGGTGCTCTGCGGGACGCGGGGATGTTCGGTCACACCACCTGTGCTTGGTACCAGGGGTGCAACACCCCGGCCAGCGCCTCGGAGGCCGACCACAAGAGGAGCTTCTCGGCCGGCGGAACGACGAGCGCGGACAATATCCAGCCACTGTGCTCAGACCACAACCGGTTGAAGTATCGCCGGGAAACCAACCCCGACCAGCCCGTCTGGCAGGGCCGCCCTTCCCACCGCAACCGGAACAACAAGGACCAGAGTGGGGGCAAGGGCTCGGACGGGGACCCTGACCCAGCCCAACCCCCTTCCCGGAGTCACACTCACCCTTATTTTTGACTCCAACAAGGGGGTTCACCACACACCAACCCACCACAGGCCCCGCCCCCACCGCAGGCCCCGCCCCCGGGGGTCCGCCTCCCACCATGACCGGCCGTGACACCCGACCCGTCAACGCTCCGGCGCAGGGACAGGCATCGGCCGCCAGGCCGACCGGGCCGTTCGGGCGAAGCCCGAACCGACGCAGACCTCAACCACCCGTCCCCCTTTCCCGATAGCCGCCAACCTGCCGTCGTAGCGGAGCGGGTCAAGGTGGAGCGCCAATGACGCGCGAAGCGCTCGATGGCGACGACCTTGAGGCGCGTAGCGGAGACGGCCACAATCGAGCGGCGGGAAAGGAGGGAACCCCAGCCCAGAGAGGGAACCCCAGCCCAGAGAGGGAACCCCAGCCCAGAGAGGGAACCCCAGCCCAGAGAGGGAACCCCAGCCCAGAGAGGGAACCCCAGCCCAGAGAGGGAACCCCAGCCCAGAGAGGGAGCCCCCAGCCCAGAGAGAGCCCTCAACCCTCCAGGGCAAACCCAATCCCGTCCCCACCCGTCCCCGTGCTGCCCGGTCTCCGTCCTTGAAGAGAGCGTCCACAGGGTCGGTCACCTGGCAGCAAGGGACCCGCCACGATAGAAGGCACCCCACCACCTCAGCCAGCGGTTTCGCCCCGCCGCGTTATCCTGCCGCGAGCAGTTCCTCGACCACTTGGGCGACACCGTGTTCGCCGTTGGGCGGGGCCACCCTCAGCCCCAGCCCGGGGCCGAGCAGTTCGGGGTGGCCGTTGGCCATCGCGTAACCGGAACCGGCCCAGGTCAGGGCGGAACGGTCGTTCGGCATGTCACCGAAGGCCACCACATCCTCCCGGTCCACGCCCCACCGCTCACACAGCATGGCGAGTGTGCTGCCCTTGTTCACCCCAGCGGCGCTGACCTCCAGCAGACCGTGCCCGCCCGAGTAGGTGACGTCGGCGAGCGAACCCACGGACTCTCGGGCGGATTCGAGCATGAACTCAACCGCGTACGTGTTGGAACGGGCGATGAGCTTGGCGACCGGAGAGGCTGTCTCGAGCAGCGCGTCAGTACCGTCCAGGACACCGCTCACCCCGAAGCGCGGCACCCATGAGGCCAGGTGCTCGTTGTATGCGAGGTCGTGGTAGAAGTCCGTCCCGGTCTCCACCCCGAACCCCAGGTCGGGCAAGCCGCTCCGCAGCTTCTCCACGACCAGACCGGAAGTGTCGCGGTCTAGGGCACGCGTCAGTACCGGCTCCCCGGGCAGCTGGGTGTGGGCGCCGTTGGCGCAGACCACAGCGGCGCAGTCGAACATGGCGGCGATGGCGTCGGTGGCGCGGGCAGGACGAGCGGTCACGATGACCACCCGTACTCCGCCTTCGGAGGCGGCGTTGAGGGCTCGGCGTGCACGGTCGGGGACTGTGCCGTCCCCATCGAGGAGGGTTCCGTCGAGGTCTGTGGCGATCACACGGGGAAGGGCCATAGGACGAATTATGACTCCCGGCGATACGTGTGGGAACTCACGCCCCGCCCCCGGAGCCGAGTTAGGCCGGGAGGCGGTTCGTGCCGAGTGCCGCGGTGTGTGCCGGGATACGGTTGGTTTCCACCTTGCGCCGGGGTCGCCGTCGTGCACGGGTCCGCGGCGGACGGCCTGTTCGGGAGGCGACCGTATGTTGCGACGCTCGACCATTATGACCTGGGTCAAGCGAGGACTGCTCGGGCTGCTGGCGACACAGGTCGCGGTGGTCGCGACCCTCGTCGGTATCGACCACTGGCGCAAGAAGGTGCGCCCGCACCGGGTCAACTTCCCCCGCACCGAACCGGCTTCGATGCCGGTCGGGAGCACCACCGCCACGGTCTACACCTACGGCGAGAACCTCTTCGAGGACATGCTCGAAGCGATCCGGGGTGCTCGCCACCGGATCCTGTTCGAGTCCTACATCTTCAAGGCCGACGCGGTGGGCCAGGAGTTCAAGTCCGCGCTCATCGAAGCATCCAAACGCGGTGTCGAGGTGTACGTCATCTACGACGGCTTCGCCAACCTCGTCGTCCCCCGCTCTTTCTTCCGTTTCCCTCCTGAGGTACAGGTGCTGCGCTACCCGGCGTTCCGCCCCGGTGTGCTGCTGATGAACGTCCGCAAGTCCGGACGCGACCACCGCAAGATCCTCACGGTGGACGGCCAGGTCGGTTTCGTCGGTGGGTTCAACGTGGGCTCCACCTACGCCATCGAGTGGCGCGACACCCACCTGCGGGTGGTGGGCCCGTCGGTGTGGGAGTTGGAGAACGCCTTCGTCGACTTCTGGAACACCAACCGGAGTTCCGACCAGCCCGACCTGGAGGGCTTGGGCGAAGCCGAGTGGGACTCGCGGATCCGGGTCCACCGAAACGTCCCCGAACTGCTCATCTATCCGATTCGGGCGATGTTCCTGGAGGCCGTAGACCGGGCCAGGGACCACGTGATCTTCACCCAGGCCTACTTCATCCCCGACCGCGAACTCGCCAACGTCCTGATCGAGGCGGCCCGCCGCGGCGTGGACGTCAACGTGCTCGTCCCGGAGAACTCGAACCACATCGTCGCCGACTGGATGGCGCGAGGGCGCTACTCGGAACTACTCCGAGGCGGGGTTCGCCTGTGGTTGTACAAGGACGCGATGGTGCACGCCAAGACCGCCACGGTGGACGGCCGCTGGAGCACGATCGGCACGGCCAACGTGGATCGGTTGAGCCTGACCGGCAACTACGAGATCAACGTGGAGATCTTCGACGAGGGTGTGGCCAAGCACTTGGAGCGGGTCTTCGACACCGACCTCACCAACGCCCGTGAACTCACGGAGGAGGAGTGGCGCAGCCGCCCCTTCATGGCGAAGTTCAGCGAGATGGTCCTGGCGCCCTGGCGCGGTTTCCTCTGACCGGACGGTCCCCTGACTAGACGTCGTTCGGGGAGAACCGGGGGAACTTCCTGGTGAAGTACGTGCGGGGTTCCGCCCGTTTCGGGCGGGGGCCGCCCCAGTGCTGAGGGCCGGGCTGGGGATCCCGGTTGAGCGCACCCGCGATCGCCGAGGGCGACGCGCCCCGCTGACGCCCTTTCGTCCCGCCGGTCTCGGTCCCGGCGGTTTCCATCCCGCCGGTCTCCTTGCCGGGGTCCTGCTTTCCTTCCGCCATGTGCTCTCCCCCTGATCAGCCTGGTGCCCATGATCAAGGGGGAGGGTGCACGAAGCACAGTCCGACACGATCGCCGCGCCAACTCACCGAGAATTCGGCCGAGGCATCGCTGGGGTGCTTGTGGCGGCTTGACCGGGATTAGACGCGATTCTGACCTGTGACAGACAGAAGGGTGCCCTCTCGACCGAGAAGGGCACCCGTCCGTCAGACGCGGCCCCGGCAGGATTCGAACCTGCGACACCTGCTTTAGGAGAGCAGTGCTCTATCCCCTGAGCTACGGAGCCATGTGCGGTACTGAACCGGTTGTTGCCCGGTTGCGGGGTCCAGCCTAACCCAGGATGGGTGTGCATGGGGTGCGAATTGGTGTTGGCGGGGCACGCGCGAGACACTCTGCGTGCGTGGCAGAGTACGCTGACCTACGATTGGTTGTCTTGGTTGTGGTGTGATGTTGTTCATGTCGCGTGTCGCGATTATGGCCACATACGCACTTCGGTCACTGTTGGTGGATGGGTACGACAGATAGCGGTGCCCCGTTGACCAGGCGTTCCATCGAAGGGCCGACGAGACGACCAGGGGGGCGGCGCTCAGCCGCCCCGAGGCTCGGCCGCCGGGCCGTAGAGTCCAGTGTGTCCGCATGTGGACATGTAGTAGTTTGCCTTGCGGCCACGAGTAGGTGTTCGAGGAAAATGCAGCCGGAGGATCATTCGTGCCGTTCACTTCTGAGTCGGCGCGGCGGAGGTCCCGCGTACCGGGTAGCGGGGTGCTGACCGCCCTGGGTGGGCTCCCTCGGGTCCGGATGGCGCAGGCGCTGACGCTCGTGCTGACCACGGCCCTGTTGGTCATGCCCGTGACCGAAGCGGCGGTGACCCCCGCCTCGGCCGAAGCGAGCCTGGAAGACCTGCGCAACAACGCTGAGAGCGCGGCGGAAGCCCTGGAAGAGGCGACCGACGAGTACGTGGAGCGCCAGGACGCCCTTGAGGAAGTCCAGGAAGACCTGGTCGATACCCTCCACGAGCTCCAACAGATCGAGGGTGACCTTGCTGACATGCGCGAACCGCTCGCGCAGTTGGGCAGCACCATGTACCAACAGCCAGAGGCCGGCGTGATCGGCATCATGGCGACGGGTGACCTCGACGACGACCTGCAGACGCAGTCCTACGCGGCCAAACTGTCCGAGGACAACCAGGCGCTCATCCAGGACGCCACCGACCTGCGCGCGGAGCAGGTGGATCTGGCCGGTGAGGCGCAGGAACTGCAGACTTTCACCCAGCTGGAGCAGGCCGAACTGGCCGCGGAGGTGGACTCGCTGCGCGACCAGTCCGAGGAGAGCACGAACCAGCTCACTGAGGAGCTGGAGGCTCAGGGCCTGGACCCCGACACCTACATGGCCGCGGCCGACTGCGATGCCAGCGCAGCAGACGCATCGGACGGTTACCCGAACGGCCTGCTGCCGGAGGACGCGCTCTGCGAGCTCTACGACGATCACTTCCTCCGCGCTGACGCGGCGGTGGCCTTCCTCGAACTCAACGTGGAGTACGTCGAGGAGTTCGGCGAGAACATGTGCATTACCAGCGCCTACCGTGACCTGCCGAACCAGCACCGCGTGTACGGCGAGGTCGCGCCGGGCTTCGCGGCGGTCCCGGGCACCAGTAACCACGGTCTGGGCCAGGCGATCGACCTTGGCTGCGGTATCCAGAACTTCCGCTCGGAGCGGTGGAACTGGATGGAGGAGAACGGCGCGAGGTACGACTGGATTCACCCGGACTGGGCCAAGTCCAGTCCGTTCGAGCCCTGGCACTGGGAGTACGAGCCGTAGACCGAACCTGTGAACGCCGGAGGGCGGCCCGATGGGCCGCCCTCACGCGTGTCCGGCCGGCTATCCCTCTGGCGCCCTGTTCTCCGGGACCGGCTTCGCTATGCCTTGTTCTCGGAGCTTTCTGAGCTTTCGGAGCTCTCAGCTCCTTCCGTGCTCGCGACCTCGGGCGTGACCTCACTGGTGCAGTGGGGGCACTTGCTGGCCTGCTTGCTGATGTCGCTGAAGCAGTAGGGGCACTCGCGCGTGGTGGCTTCCTCCGCCTTGATGAACTTCTCCATCAGCTTGCCGAGGGGCATCACCACGAAGAAGTAGAGGATCGCGGCGGTGATCAGGAATGAGATCAGGGAGTCCACGAAGGCGCCGTACATGAACTGGCTGTCGTTGATCTCGAAGTACAGGTCCCCGAAGGTGGGGACGCCGCCGAAGATACCGAGCAGCGGGGTGATGAACCCCTCGGTGAACGCGGTGATGAGTGAGGCGAAGACGGAGCCGATGACAACCGCGACGGCCAGCTGCACCAGGTTTCCCTGGAGCAGGAACTTCTTGAAGCCTTCCATGGAACTGCCCTACGTGTTCGTGAGTGACTGACGTGCCCGAATGGGCGCCCGGATAGCTTTCACCACCACTGGTCATGGGTCAACCGCGAATAGTCACAGACAGTCGTGAAGCTGGCGCGTGCCCCGCGAGAGCCCTTGCCTCATCGGCGGTGGCGGCGATGAGGAGGAGCGCTCCGCCCTCTCCACCGCGTTCGCCTTCCTCTGGCAGCGCGAGCACGGGCCGGTCCTCGACCACCTCCAGCGCCGGGCCCGCGCGGGAGGGCGGTCCGGTGAGTTCGTCCTGCCCCGCGGCGGCCAGCACGTCCACCCGGCTCCCGGGTGAGAGCAGGTCGACCGCGCCCGGGTCGGCCACCCGTACCGGTACCGCCACCAGGTCTGGCCCGTAGGGGGCGGCCGGTGACTCGCTCAGGCGTGCGTCGGTGAGCACCTCGCCCTTGCGGACCGGTGCGTTCAACGGGAGCTCGGAGGCCTGGTCCTCCGGTGCAAGGGCCCCGCCGGGCACGGCGTGCTCCGGCAGGGTGCGGGTGGTGAGGTCGTCCCCGTCCAGGGGCGCGGTCGCGTCGAGGTCCCGTGCGGCGACGAGGACCTCGGTGCTGGGTTCCGGGGGCGGACGGACGACGAGGACGGCGCTGATCGCGGCCAGCGCGGTCAGCGCCGCCGCGAGGACGCGCCGGTACCGGTCGAGCAGGCGGGTGACCGCGCGCCGGTGCCGGTAGGGGGGAGGGGCGTTGGTCATGCTTCCAACGTTAGGCCGGGCCGACCTGCCCCAACGGGTTGTCCACAGCCCTGTTTTCCGGGAATCGCGGATACGGGCCGGGCAAGAAGAAAGCGCCGCCGAGAGGTCTCGACGGCGCGGCCACGGTCAACGGAACGGTGGCTCAGCTGCTGCTTGCGGGCGTGCTGGTGCTGGAGCTCTTGCTGCTGCTCGAACTGTCACCGCCGCCACTCGTGGCGGGGGCAGCGCCGGAGTCGCCGGTGGACTTGGCGGAGTCGGTGGAGCCGCTGTCCTTGCTCTCGGCGGTGTTCTCGTTGGAGCCGGTCATCGCGGAGCTGTTCGTGGTGCTCGTGCCGCTGTCGGTGCGGTAGAAGCCCGAGCCCTTGAAGACGATGCCGACGGCGGAGTACACCTTGCGGAGGCGCCCCTCGCACTCGGGGCAGACGGTCAGCGAATCGTCGCTGAAACTCTGCACGACCTCCATCTGGGCGTCACACGCGGTGCACGCGTACTGATACGTAGGCACTGTTCCGGGTCCTCCTTGCTGGCACTCACACCCGTTGACTGCTAAATAGTACGCGTTCGCCGACCACAGCCGCGACAGCACCTCACCCGTAGCTGGTGCCAGGGGAGGGCCGGCGCGGCAACCGACCCTTTCGGGACGCGACCGCCACCAATAACGCCCGATACGGATGCCTTAATCCCCGGGCCTGCCCACACCACCCGGGCCAGCGCGCGTCACCCGCCCGGCCAGGCCACCCCGGCGGGGTCGAACACGTGGAGGCCCCTGTCCGGGGTCACCACCGCTTCGACCCCGCGGTCGTGCGGTTCCACCGGAAGGCCGTCGACGAACTCCTCGTCGTGGACCAAGGCGATCGCGGGCGCGTGCGGCCCCTTGTGGGCAAGCGCCCGGTCGTAACAGCCCGCGCCGCGCCCCATCCGGTTGCCCTGCCGGTCCACGGCCAGCGCGGGGCAGACCACCGCGTCGGCGCGGCCCAGGACCTCAGGGCCGTAGCGATGCCCGGTGGGTTCGACCAGTCCGTGTCCGGCGGGTTCCACGCTGTCCGGCCCGTCGAAGGACGCCCAGTCGAGGGTGCCGTCGGGGAGGAAGACCGGGAGGAGGACGTAGGCGCCCCGCTTCCACAGCGCGTTCACCAGCTTGCGGGTGTCGGGTTCGCCCCCGACGGAGTAGTAGCAGGCCACCGTGCCGCCCATGGCCAGCCAGGGGATCTCCATCAGGGTGTCGCGGACCACTGAACCCACCCGGGCGCGCTCTTCGGCCCCTCGGGCCCGACGCTCGGCCAGGATGTGTGCGCGTAGCTTCCGCTTGTCGAACCGGCTCGGGTCGTTCGGGTCGTCCATGGGCCCAGTGTGGCACCCGGCCCGGTAGCGGCTTCCCAGCGGAGTGAACGGCCGGTTGCTATTTCGGTGCCGTCATCCGAAACAGGGGGCACTTCTCGGCCACCGATCCGCCATCGGGCGACAGAACGCCTGGTTCCTGTCCTAAAGTGCCCTGCATGAACGCCGACAGCGACCAGACACGCCCACGTCCCGAGGCAGCCCCCGTCACCAAGGCTGTCCTGCCCGCGGCGGGTTTGGGCACCCGTTTTCTGCCCGCCACCAAGGCCACGCCCAAGGAGATGCTGCCGATCGTGGACAAGCCCGCGATCCAGTACGTCGTGGAGGAGGCCGTGGCGGCCCGGCTCCACGACGTCCTGATGATCACGGGCCGCAGCAAGCGCTCCATCGAGGACCACTTCGACCGGGCGTACGAGCTGGAGGGGGCCCTGGCCGCGAAGGGCGAAGAGGGCAAGCTCCGGTCGGTCCGCGAGTCCAGTGAACTCGCCCAGGTCCACTACGTCCGCCAGGGTGAGCCCCGGGGGCTGGGACACGCGGTGCTGTGCGCTGAGCCGCACGTGGGCGACAACCCTTTCGCGGTGCTCCTCGGCGACGACCTCATCGAGTCGGCGGACCTGCTCCGGAGAATGATCGAGGTCCGCCAGGCCCACGGCGGCAGTGTCGTGGCGCTCATGGAGGTGGAGCCCGAGCAGGTCTCCCTCTACGGCTGCGCGGCCGTGGAGCCCACTGGTGAGGACGACGTCGTCACCGTCACCGACCTCGTCGAGAAGCCCGCGCCTGAGCAGGCCCCCAGCCGCTGGGCGATCATCGGCCGCTACGTGTGCGACCCGGCGGTGTTCCCGGTCCTGCACGACACCCCTCCCGGCCGCGGCGGGGAGATCCAACTGACCGACGCCCTGAAGGACTTGGCCCGTATGGCGCCCGAAGACGGCGGAGGGGTGCGCGGGGTCCTGCTGCGCGGGCGCCGCTACGACACCGGGAACAAGGCCGACTACATCCGCACCGTGGTCGACTTCGCCTGTCGCCGCCCCGAGCTGGCCGAGGAACTCCTACCCTGGCTGCGCGAGTTCCTGGACCGTCAGGAGCAGCTTCTGCCCGGAGGAAACCGTTGAAGAGCGTCGAACAGCACATCTCCGACCTGCTCGGGTTGGTCGCGGTCCCAGAAGCTACGGAGCTGGACCTGTTGAAGGCACACGGGACCGTTCTCGCGGAGCCCGTGACCTCTCCGGTGTCCCTGCCGGGCTTCGACAACTCCTCGATGGACGGTTACGCCGTGCACGCGGCGGACCTGGAGGGTGCCACGGCCCAGGACCCGGCGCGGCTGAGGGTGGTGGCCGACATCCCGGCGGGCGACCCGAACCCGAACACGATCCGACCCGGCCTGTGCGCCCGCATCATGACCGGGGCACCCATGCCGGCCGGTGCTGACGCGGTCGTCCCGGTGGAGTGGACCGACGGCGGGACGGTCGAGGTCCTGATCGACCGCCCGACCAGGTCGGGCAGCTTCATCCGGCGCAGGGGAGAGGACGTCGAGGAGGGCGCGACGGTACTGCGTTCGGGCGCCTTGGTCGGGGCCGGCGAGATGGGGGTCCTGGCCGCGGTGGGGCGCCGTACGGTTCCGGTCTACCCCCGCCCCCGTGTGGTGGTGCTGTCCACCGGCGAGGAGCTGGTCGAACCGGGACGCCCGCTCGCCCCGGGGCAGATCTACGAGTCCAACAGCTACATGATCGCCGCGGCGGCCAAGGACGCCGGCTGCGAGGTCCACCGGCACGGTTCCGTCGGCGACGACCCGACCACTGTCCGGAACACCCTCGAAGACCTCCTGATCCGCGCGGACGTGGTCATCACCACCGGCGGGGTCAGCATGGGCGCCTACGACGTGGTCAAGGAAGTACTGACCCGGCAGGGCACCGTGGAGTTCCCGCAGGTGGCCATGCAGCCCGGCAAGCCCCAGGGGTTCGGGACCATCGGCCCGGACAAGACCCCCATCCTCACACTTCCGGGTAACCCGGTGAGCGCGTTCGTGTCGTTCCAGCTGTTCGCCCGGCCGCTCCTGCGCAAGCTGCGCGGCCTCTCCACGGACCCCCTCCCGTCCGTGCGCGCCCGGCTGACGTCTCCGGTCAGCTCACCGAAGGGGCGCCGTTCGTACCTGCGCGCCGTGTTGGCGGGCGCCGACGCGGAACACACGGAAGCGGAACACACGGTCTCCCCGGCGGTCCGGCAGGGTTCGCACCAGCTCTCCGCGCTGGCCGACGCGAACGGACTCCTGATCGTCCCCGAGGAGGTCTCCGAACTCGAGGCGGGTGCGGTGGCGGAGGTCCTGGTCCTGCCCGACCGCTGACCCAGGGACCTCTTGTCGTCGCGGAGGAGTACCGTCTTCGTGGGGCGCGTCACCGTGCGTCCCCGCGGTCGGCCACACCGGTGGGCCGTGTGTTCAACGCCAAGACAACGGGTGGCTCCACAGCGATGACCGACACCCCACAGCCGGAGGCGCACTCCTCCGGCCTCACGCACCTCGACGAGTCCGGCTCCGCGCGCATGGTCGACGTCTCCCGCAAGGACGTCAGCGCCCGCACGGCGACGGCTACCGGCCGGGTCTTGCTGGCCCCGGGAACCGTTGCCGCCCTGCGCGACGGGGAAGTACCCAAAGGCGATGCCCTCGCGGTCGCCAGGATCGCCGGGATCCAGGGCGCGAAGCGCACCCCCGACCTCGTTCCGCTGTGCCATCCGATTGCGGTGCACGGTGTCGACGTGGACCTGACCGTCGCGGACGACGGGGTGGACATCAGTGCCACGGTCCGCACCGCGGACCGCACCGGGGTCGAGATGGAGGCGCTCACCTGCGTCATGACGGCCGCCCTTGGCCTGGTCGACATGGTCAAGGCGCTCGACCCCGAAGCCGAGGTCACCCGGGTGCGTGTGGAGGAGAAGACCGGCGGAAAGAAGGGTCACTGGAGGCGCGGTGAGTGACTCCGTCCACCGTGTCGCGGTGGTGACCGCGTCCAACCGGGCGGCCGCGGGTGTCTACCCGGACCGCTCCGGCCCGGTGGTCGCGGAGCGGCTCCGGGCCATGGGGTGCACTGTCGTCGGTCCTCGGGTGGTGCCCGACGGAGCACCGGTCACCGAGGCCATCGAGCAGGCCGTGCAGGAGCGGGTGGACGCCGTGCTGACGACCGGCGGCACGGGACTCACCCCTCAGGACCACACCCCGGAGGCAACGCGCCCGCTGCTCAGCTTCGAGGTCCCCGGGATCGCGGAGGCGCTGCGCGCGGCGGGCCGGGAGAAGGGTGTGCCGACGGCGATCCTCTCCCGCGGGCTGGCCGGGGTCGTCGAGCGGGCCGGACACCGTGTGCTCGTGGTCAACCTGCCCGGATCCAGAGGCGGTGTACGTGACGGGATGCAGGTGTTGGAGCCGGTTCTTGGGCACGCGATAGACCAGCTCCGCGGGGGAGACCACCCACGACCCGAATGACACCGAACAATGACCGGAATCACATCTCAGGCATTCCGGTGCCTGGGAATTCCTTGACCTTGTGTCGACTTTCGGCGCAGGTTCGAATGGAGTTTCGAGTCATCCGATTCTGGTGAGGTGAGGGTGACGCCCGCCACCTCACGCCCGCGGAGTGGAATACTGGGAGGCGGCACTGACAACGGGCGCTCCACGCGTCCACAAGGCCGGTGCCGCATCCGAGCAAGACGGTGCCGAGTGCCTCGGAGGGACGGAAGTGAATCGCAGACAGAGGTGGCCCGTCACCCTTGAGGAGGGGCCGATCGGGCTGCGTCCGCTGCGCCTTCGCGACGCCCCGGCAATGCGTGACACGCGGGCCCGGAACGCCCAGTGGCTGCGGCCTTGGGAGCCCACGTATCCGGAGATGCCGTTGCGCACCACCGGCCTCGGGTCCTATGTCGCGATGGTGCAGTCGATCCGCCGAGAGGCCAGACAGGGGCTGGCGATGCCGTGGGCGATCCTCTACGAGGACCGCTTCGTTGGGCAGCTCACGGTAGGGGCCATCGTGTGGGGATCAGCCAGGTCAGCGCAGGTCGGATACTGGGTCGACAGCGCGTACGCGGGGCGCGGCATCACCCCGACGGCGGTGGCTATGGCGGTCGACCACTCCTTCTTCCGTGTCGGACTCCACCGGATCGAGGCCAATATCCGACCCGAGAACCGTGCCAGCCGACGGGTGGTGGCCAAACTGGGATTCCGCGACGAGGGAGTGCGCAGGCGCCAGCTCCACATCGATGGTGCCTGGCGGGACCACATCTGTTATGCGCTCACCTCCGAGGAGGTACCCCACGGCGTTCTGCGGCGCTGGTACGACGGGGCGTCTTCCGGCCCGTCCGAAGAGGGGGGTTCCGGCCCGGGTTCCGCATTGGGGCCACAGGGCCCGAACGGTGGCGGTGATCCGCGAGATCCGGCGAGTCCGTACCCGGGGTCGAACTGAACAGGGCAACATCACGGATGTGTCCGTGGCTTAAACCTCCCTTTAAGCACAACCATTCATTACTTTGCGTTGAATTGGCGCTACTATCTGCAGTCAGCGCCTGACCTGGTCTTACGTCGGCGGGGGTGTGGCGTCCGAAACTGATAGTCCACAATCTTGCGACACTCCGGTCAGAATGTGGCGCATTTATGGACACGGGGTCGTACCGTGCGGAACATAGACGCATTGACGATGCGGGCAACGCGTGGATATGGCGGTCGGGAACCGATCCCAGCCCAACCCGGGCCAGGAACGATGTCCCGCCGGGAGACGTCTCTACTCCCGGAAGCAGGTCCAGCCACACGCGGAGCGGTGTCGACGAAGTGTCGATCAACGTTCAGTGGCCGTCATCGTGAGGAGGGGTGATGAGCAGCT
The DNA here is from genome assembly GCF_054777395.1 of Nocardiopsis oceani. Taxonomy (NCBI): domain Bacteria; kingdom Bacillati; phylum Actinomycetota; class Actinomycetes; order Streptosporangiales; family Nocardiopsidaceae; genus Nocardiopsis; species Nocardiopsis oceani. The sequence continues at coordinate 89,405 of NZ_BAAHAR010000022.1, read as the reverse complement.
CTCCTCTGTACCTGGCCATCGTGGTGGTCTGGCTCATCGTCCTCGTCCCGATGCTGTTGCGGAAGGACTCCGTGGACGCCGTCCACGAGGACACCCGCCGTGAGGACGAGGACGAGGACGCGGGCGCCCCGGAGGCCGAGGAGGAGGCCGAGCACGGCGCGGAGGGCCTGTCAGGCGGCGAGGAGGGCCCGGACCTCAACGAGACCCAGGTCATCACCCGCCCTGGCGTCAGCGGCGACGACACGGACGTCGACGAGGCGCCAGGTCAGGTCTACCGCTCCGCTGAGCGACGAGGCCCTCCGGTCCGCGAGCCCAGGGCCCGGGTCATCGCCCGTAGGCGCCGCCGCACCAGTGCGCTCACCCTGTTGAACATCGCCACGATCGCGGCGGTCTCCATCGGTCTCGGCCCTTGGTGGGTGATCGCACCGCCGCTCCTCCTGCTCGTCGGGCATCTGGCCCTGCTCCGTGAGGCCGCCAAGGCCGATGCTGAGCGCCGGGAGGCCTACTTCCGAGCACGCCGCCAGGCGGCCCTGCGTGCCCGCAGGGCCGAAGAGGAGGAAGCCCGGGAAGCCGAGCGGGAGGCGGAGCGCGAAGCTCAGGTCATCGCCTTCATCGAGCGTCGCAGCCAGGTCTACGACCAGTACGCCGACGCCCGCCTGCGGGCAGCGGGAGACTGACCGGGGCCGGACGAGGGAAACGAGTTCGGCCCACACCAACTTTCCTGCTAGTCTTTATCTCGTCTTCGGGGCTATGGCGCAGTCCGGTAGCGCACCTCGTTCGCATCGAGGGGGTCTGGGGTTCAAATCCCCATAGCTCCACCGAAGTCGGCGGCCCGTGTCGTTAGGTGAACCGTTTTCACCGGCCGACACGGGCCGCTTTCTGTCTCCGGGAGCACAGTCTCCAGGGGCAAGACGAAGGGCCCGGTCCGGCGGATCGGGCCCTTCGGTGTGCTCTGGTCGGGTCGGACGGGTGACGCTGTTCCCTGGTGCGGGCGGTCGTCCGGACCGGAGCCTCGAGTGTCACCGGCGAAGCGTCTATCCCCTGTGTCGGGGTGGGCCGGCACGGACTCCAGCCTACCGTCGAAAGCCGCAGAAGTCCGGTCCCGCGGGACTTTTCTCGGTGCGCCCGGTAAAGGCCGCCCGGGGGAGCCCTCCGATGTACAGTCCTGGTCATGGCAGACGGATACCACCACGGGAACCTGCGGGCCGCCGTTCTGGAGCGAGCCGCGGAGGTCATCGAGAGTGAAGGTCCCTACGCCTTCAGCCTGAGGTCGCTCGCTGCGGACCTCGGCGTGAGCCATGCGGCCCCTAGGTATCACTTCGGGGGTCGGGAGGGCGTGCTCAACGCACTGGCGACGGAGGGCTTCAGAGAGCTCGCCGACCGTCTGCGGGCCAACCGGGAGGCGCACGGCAGCTTCCTGGAGTCCGGTGTCGCGTATGTGCGATTCGCCACTGATTACCCGGCGCACTTCCAGGTGATGTTCGCGCCCACCCTGCTCGACGAGGAAGACGCAGAACTCTCCGAGGCGCGCGCGGCAGCCTTCGCCGAACTGCGGTCCGGGGCGTCCTCCGCCGCTGCGGAGGGGCGCCCTGTGGACGACGTGGGCGCCGCGACGGTGGCCGGGTGGTCGATCGTGCACGGCATCTCCACTCTGGCGCTCTCCGGAAACCTGGACAGCTCCGGCGTCAGGTCCCTGCTCGGGGACGACGATCTGCTGACCATCACCCGGCGGAGCGCGGGGCTCCTCTTCGGCCCCGCCGATCGCAGCTCCGAAGCCGACCAGATCTCAGGCCCGTAGGCGCCCCGCCCCGGGGCGTGTTCCGCGGAGGGGCACCCAGGTGAATGGCCGCGGTGCATACTCCTTTTACTGTGGGCCCGAAACTGGTTCGTCTGTGGATGCTGGTGCTGCCTTCCAAGGGGAACCGAGTCTCCGTGAAGCTACGAAGGGTAATGTGCCGCTCATGGTGGTAGGTCATGAAAGGTCGTCTCTGTGGTGATTGTTCACGGTGTGTCGGCTATGTGTAGATCGTCGGTGACGTCGGAACACGTTCCGAGTTCGACGCAGGCTCCGGCGCCGGTGGGGTTTTCGAAGGTGGAGTGCAGAATAGCTGAACTATCACCCTGGGTAATGTAGACAGTCTTGGGTTTTACTCTCAGGGGGTCTTGTTGTTGCAGGTCATCGGGGAGGGTGAGTTCTGGGTCAAGCAATAGAAGCTTGCCTGAACTGCGAAGACAGTGAGTTCGGTGGCTATTCGGGTGGCCTGTCTGCAATCTTTGGATGTTCGTCGGCCCGGCAATGACGAATGTTCAGCGAAGGGTCTTGTGGAGTCCGCTGGGATAGGCCATCTTGGTTCCGGGATGGGCTGGAAGCAGAAAGAAGGGTAGATGCCATGACCATGCACAAGCAGGCCACGCGAAAGCGCAGCGGCTGGAGCTGGCTGTAACAAGCGAGCCCTGACGCTTCCTCCGGGAACTCAGGCGTCCAAGGGGTCCGTCCGACACTGTCGGGCGGACCCCTTTCCCGTGGGGCCGGAGGGGTCCACCAGCCCGTTCGGAAAGGCGCACAGCGCCGGGGACCGGGATTTGACCGATCACCCCACCGGGTATGAGCCGGGTACGAATCCGGCCCGCTCCGGGCCCGGACCGACCCGCGAAGGGGCAGAACATCCGTGTCCGACTCCGCTCAGTACCCAGGCGGTTACCAGCACTCGGAGGAGCCAGAACCGGAGGGCGGCTACACACGCCCAGCGATGCCGGAACCACCGGCCCCGCCACCCGAACTGGACGAGCGGCCAACCGAAGGCCGAGCCGGTCCGGGGGAGGACGATCCCACGCCGCTTGCCGCGGAACGCTTCCGCCGTACGACCAGGGCCAGGAGCAAGGCGATCCGAGCCGAGCGGGGCAGGGGGTTCTGGCGCTTGGCCACGGCGACGGTCTTCTACGTCATGATCGTCGGCGGCATGGCCGATTACGTCGATCCCGGCGTCCGCATCCTCGCCCACCTGGGGTTCTGGGTGCTGATCGGGGCGGGCTTCGTGATCGCGGTGGCGCGCGAGCGCCGCCATGACTGGGCTCCTAGACAACGCTGGCCCTGGCTGGCCGCGGCGCTCGGCGGAGCGGTGGCGGTGGAACTGCTCATCCTGGCCGTGGGATCGCCCGCGATCATCATCGGGTCGGTCATCCTACTGGTCCTGGGGGTCTTCTTTCTCATGCTCGTCGGCTGACCGGGGCACGAGGGGTAGGAATCCGCTGGGCCGGGACGGCCTGTGCGGCTCAGGTGGCCTCGTCGTCGAAGGGAGGGCGCTTGCCGTTCAACCGGGACGCGGGCTTCTTCTCCGTCTCCTCTTCCTCCCAGAAGTGCTTCTGGATGAAGCGCTTCGGGTTGAGGTCCTGTACGTCGAAGTCCTTGTACTCCGGGCCGAGCCCCTCCTTGATGTCGTTGGAGGCGGAGTTGGCCATGGTGCGGAGCTGGCGCAGGACCCGGCCGACCTGCTGGACGGCCTTGGGGAGCTGGTCGGGGCCGAAGATCAGCAACGCGAGCAGCAGAAGGACGACGAACTCTGCTCCACTGACGCCGAACATGTGCCATCCTCGCTCTTGGTGTGCTGACCAGCTTCAAGCAGGTTAACCGGTATCGCCTGGGTTGGGTAACCGTGTCCCTATCCGCTGCCGAATCAACACTGAACGAGAACCAGCCCTCCACTCGGGGGGAGAGGAGGGCTGGGGAAACGCACGTGTGACGGTCAGACCGTGCGAACGTCCGCCGCCTGCGGGCCCTTCGGGCCCTGGATGATGTCGAACTCGACCTTCTGGTCCTCTTCCAGGTTCCGGAAGCCGGTACCCGCGATCGCCGAGTAGTGCACGAACACGTCGGGCTGACCACCCTCGACGGCGATGAACCCGAAACCCTTCTCAGAGTTGAACCACTTCACGGTGCCCTGAGCCATGTGCTCTCCCTTGGGGACTACGGCGGGACCGCACCCTGCTGGTCCCGGGTCGCCGGGCGCCAGACCGACGAAGGGTAATCCCGAATCGACGAGCGCCCACGTGAAGTTCCGCGAGGCGCCTCGGGCATCCATGGAAACAACAACAGCAACCAGTTGCTGACAGTACCAGGGAGAGTGCTGCCCTGCCGAGGCTTTTCCGCCAGGAATCCGCGTATCGGAAGTGTCCTGTTTCGGCTACCCCAAAGTATTGCGTTCCCACCGTTTTCCCACTAATGGAGAGCAGTTCCGGGGAACGGTTTTCGCCCGTTCCCCGGAACACGTCAGGAGGCGTCGCGGCCGTAGATCCACACCTCGAACCAGAGCCGGTCGCCCCAGATGTCCTCCGGTAGCGGATAGGCCGACAGCACCGGGTAGAGGTAGGCGAAGTGGGCGATGGTCAGCAGGACCACCACGCCGAAGACCACCCCGCCCAGCGCTCGCGTGTAGGGGGCGAAGCGCGGACTGTCCTCGCCCGCGCCCATCAGGAGGCCCAGCATGAGCACGATCGCCAGGATCAGGAAGGGAAGGAACGGCAGCGCGTAGAACAGGAACATCGGGCGCTCGGGGTAGGCGAACCAGGGCAGCCATCCCGCCGCCACCGCGAGCAGGACCGCGCCCGCGCGCCAGTCACGGAAGGTGATCCACCAGCCGAACATCACGATGATGGCGAGGATGCTGACCCACCACACGATCGGGGTGCCGATGGACACCACCGAAGTGACGCAGTTGCCGGTGTCGCACCCGACGGCCTGGCCGTCGTAGTGGAACATCACCGGCGTGCGCATGACCAGCCACTCCCAGGGCGCTGAGATATAGGAGTGGTCGCTGGTCAGGTCGCTGTGGAAGGTCATCATCCGGCCGTGGTAGTCGACCAGGCTCCAGACGGCCTCCACCGGCGCCGCGAGGATGTTCGGCAGCCAGTCGGGCGCCAGACCGTCCGCGTAATCCCGGTTGTAGCCGCCTCGGGTGAAGAGCCAGCCCGCCCACGAGACCGCGTAGACGACCCCTGCTACCACCACGGTCTGCACGAAGGCCGGGACGGCGTCGAACCCCAGCCAGCGGCCGAAGGTGCGCTGCTGCCCGACGCTGCGCCGGGCTCCGTAGTCCCAGGCGACGGTGAGCAGTCCGAAGGCGGCCACGAAGAACAGGGCCGACCACTTGGTGCCGATCGCCAGCCCGAAGCACAGCCCCGCGGCCAGGCGCCACCAGCGCATCCCGAGCCAGCCCACGGCGGTGAGGTCGGCTCCGGCCTCCCCGAGCCGGACCAGCCGTTCCCGTGTCTTGTCGCGGTCGACCACCAGGCACGCGAACCCGGCGAGGATCCACAAGGTGAGGAAGATGTCCACCATGGCGATACGGCTCAGCGTGAAGTGCAGGCCGTCCAGCGCCAGGAGGAGCCCGGCGGTGCAGCCGAGCAGGAGCGACCGGGTCATCCGTGTCGCCAGGCGTACCAGGATGAACACCGAGACCACACCGGCCAGGGCGGAGGCCACCCGCCAGCCTTCCGGGGTAACAGCCGACCCGAACGGCATGATCGTGTAGAGCCAGTCGCCGAGCGCGATCATCCACTTGCCGACCGGCGGGTGCACGATGAAGTCGCCCGCGCCGGTGAAGATGTTCGGGTCGCCCTGGGCCAGCAGGTCGTCGGAGTTCTCCAACGTCTCGTGCTCGTACCCGAAGTTCCAGAGCGAGTGCGCGTCCGTGGCGTAGTAGGTCTCGTCGAAGTAGATGCGCGCGGGATCACCGAGGTTGAAGAACCTCAGGGCGCCGGCGAACAGCGCGACGACGGACGCCCCCAGCCAACCCAGCCACCAAGGGCTGGGCAGACGGGGGGCGAAGCGTTCTCTGAGGGTGGGCGGCTGGGCCGCGCCCGGGGGGTTCGAGGGCTCTGCCTCGCTGCGAAGTGCGGTGCTGGTCATCGGCTTGTTGGGCGTGGAAACCCGGTCCTTCAGGGCCGGGAGCAAACGCCTTGCTCCTTTCGCATCGTGTAGGCATAACCGTCGGCTCGCTGGAGCAGTCGCACGTACCGGTGGTTGATGCCCTGGACGGTGCCCTGGGCGGTGGTGATGTTGAAGCTGCCCGAAGCGCGCACGGCCACCCGGCCGGTGTGCGTCCCCGCCTTCTTGCCCTTGGGCACCACCGCGCGGACCAGGTCGCCGGTGGCGTAGGAGAAGAAGCGCTTGGTGCGCGGTAGGCGCAGCCGAGGGAAGCGGTGTTTGTCGGGGCGGGTGCGGGCGTAGGAGCCGCGCCCGGCGCACCCGGCCACCAGCACTGTGTCCACGGTCTGGGTGATGGTCTCGACCTTGCCCACCGCGAGGGCGTCCAGGGTGTGGGACTTGGGCAGCCGGTTGCGGGTGCGGTTGAATTTGGTGCGCCCGCCCGAGCCCACATGGGTGGGCAGGCGCTGGTCCACGGCCCGCCAGAGCGCCCACCGGGTGGACTGCGCCGCGGCCGCATCCCGCAGCGGAGCCTGGGCCCGGGCCAGCACCCGGGACAGGACACGCTGGTTGGTGACGAACTCTTGCACGGGGGTGTTGCCCTTGGCCTGGTTGCAGGGCACACACGCCAGGACCAGGTTGGCGAGGCGATCCGAGCCGCCCCGCGAGCGCGGGTGGACATGATCGATGTTGAGCGGGGTGTTCCGCACGCCGCAGTAGACGCAGGTGCGGCCGAACGTGGCCAGCAGGTACTCGCGCACCTCGAACCCGAACAACGTGCCCTGCTGGTACTCCACCCCCTCCAAGGGCCTGCCCGCGGACAGGGCGTGGGTGTCGAAGGCGACCCGTTCCACGTGCACCGCCCGCACCGGCGCCCACCGGCTGAACCGCTCCACCCACGAGGTGGTCGTGTCCACCCGGTGTTGCAGGGACGGGGGCAACCATCCTGGGGGTCGGGTGCGGTTGGCGAACCGGGGCGTGCGGTAGCGCAGGTTCGCGCCACGGCGCCGCCTCCGGTAGGCGGCGCGCTGGCCCATCTTCTTGGTGATCTGGGCGCCGCGGTGGTCGAGCTGGAGGCTGTAGCGGCCCCGGCGCTCACCGGCCTGGGTGGTGAACACGGCGATGCCGGTGTGCCTGGAGCCGGGGTCGATGCCGAGTTCGACGCCGTCGACTTCGGACTCGGCGCGCGTGCGGTCTGTGAGGCGGATGGTGAAGGGGGTGTGGCGGTGCACGACCGCCCGCTTCTTGGCTAGGAGCTTGCGGGCCCTGGCGGGCGGGCAGGGCTGCAAGGGTTGGTGGTTCTTGTCGAGAACGAACACGGACGGGTGGGTGGTGGGCACCTCACGGTGCTGCTCCCCAACCCCGGAAGGGTTGGGGGTGGCGCCACCGGTACCGGGTGGGGCACCGGTGGTCTCCCCTCGACCATGTTCCGCACCGGGTACCACCGTGTGGTGGTGTCCGTGCCCCGTTTCGTTCCCGATCCGGGGGGTGTCTGCTGGCACGGATTCCAGAGCAAGCCGCTGGGGAAGCACGGCTTGGTGGGTCTGCTGTCCTGTGCGGAACGTAGCCATCGAGGTCACCTCCTCTAGGGTGATGGCTGGGTCTGGTAAAGGCGGCTGTCAACCGCGGGGGTTGAAAGCCCGGTCCTTCAGGACCGGGATCCCTTTACCTCGGCTCGTAAGTTGGGGTCAGAGATGGAGGTCCGTAGCGGACGGACCGCGGAGGTTTCGGGTGGCGTAATACTGCCAACCGTAGCGCGACAGGGTGGGGGTCACAGTGGTTGAGGGTGCTGACGGGACACGGCGGGTCGGGAGGCTCGTCCTGGCCGGGTTGCCCATCGGGAACCTGGAGGACGCGCCGCCCCGGTTGCTGCACGCTTTGGAGGGCGCGCGCGTGATCGCCGCGGAGGACACCCGCAGGGTGAGGCAGTTCGCCTCCCGCGCGGGGGTTCGGCTGGGCGGGGAATCCGGTGCCCGTGTCGTCTCCTACTACGACGCGAACGAGACCCGTCGGCGCGACGAACTCCTCACCGGCCTCAGGCTAGGCGACGAGGTCCTGGTCGTGACCGACGCGGGGATGCCCGGGGTCTCCGACCCCGGCTACCGCCTTGCGGCGGCCTGTGCCGACGAGGGGATCCCGGTGACGGCGATCCCGGGGCCGTCGGCAGTGACCACTGCCTTGGTGGTGTCCGGACTACCCACCGACCGATTCTGCTTCGAGGGCTTTCCTCCGCGCAAGGGGCTCAAAGGGTATCTGGGGGCACTGGCCGACGAGCGCCGCACGATGGTCTTCTTCGAGAGTCCGCACCGGATCGCGGCGACCCTGGACGCGATGGCCGCGGCCTTCGGTGCCGAGCGGCGCGCGGCGGTGTGCCGTGAGCTCACCAAGACCTACGAGGAAGTGCGCCGGGGCGGTCTCGGCGAACTCGCGGAGTGGGCGGCGGACGGGGTGCGCGGTGAGATCTCCGTGGTCGTGGAGGGCGCGGGCCCCAAAGCGGAGCGCACCACGGACAGCGTCCTCGTCGCCGCGGTGGCCGAGCTCGAGGACGAGGGCGCGCGCCGCAAGGAGGCGATCACCCGGGTCGCCAAGGAGACGGGAGTACCCAAGCGCCGCGTCTACGACCTGGTTCACGGGATCGTGACCCCCGAAGCATAGAACCGGGGCGGCAGCGGAGCGGTCACACCCGCGGCCGCACACCCCCACTCCGAGAGGACACGAACCATGCGCAGTGAGCTTTTCGAGGAGGCACAGGAGGCCCGGGAACCGGGGATGCACCAGCAGAACCGGAAGATGCTGAGGGTGGGCCTGGAGGGGGAGTTCTTCGCCCGCCGGGGCTCGATGGCCGCCTACCAGGGCGACGTCGACTTCTCCTTCCAAGGCTCCGGGAGCGTGGGCAGGTTCCTCAAGAAGTCCTTCACCGGTGAGGGCCTGCCGCTGATGCGGGTTTCCGGCCAGGGCGACGTCTTCCTGGCGCACAATGCCTGGGACGTGCACCTGATCGACCTGGAGGAGGACTCCCTGACCGTCAACGGGGACAACATCCTCGCCTTCGAGTCGACCCTGGACTGGGATATCCAACGGGTACAGGGGATCGGCGGGATGATGTCGGGCGGACTGTTCAACACCGTGTTCAGTGGCCGGGGGCGGGTGGCCATCGTGTGCCACGGTGCGCCCGCGCTCCTCAAGGTGGACCAGCCCATCTTCGTCGATACTAAGGCGGCCGTCGCCTGGAGCACCTCCCTCAGTGCGGGTATCCGCAGCACCGTCAAGGCCGGGGCCATCATCGGGCGCGGCAGCGGAGAGGCCTTTCAACTGGCCTTGGAGGGCCAGGGGTTCGTGCTCGTCCAGCCTTCCGAGGGCGCATCGGCGATGGGCCAGTACGGCTGATCCCGGTGAGCCACCGGTGAAAAGGGGAGGGCCCCGGTCTGCGCCTGCCGCGCGGACCGGGGCCCCTTTCTCTGCCCTGACGGGAGCGGTCCTTAGACCACGGCCCCGTCGTCGTTGTCGCGGGCGGCCTTCGCGGCCACCTTCTGTTTCGCCTTGCGCTCCCTGATCACGTGCGGAGCGGGCGTCTTGTCCCACTTCTGCAACCAGATGGCAATCGGCACCGCCACGAAGACGGTGGAGACCACACCCGTGGTCAGACCGACCAGCATGGCGATCGAGAAGTCCTGGAGCGAGGACCCGCCGAGGAAGGTGAGGAAGCCCAGGATGATCCACGCACCGACGGTCGTGTTGACCGTACGTGGGAGCGTGTTGATCACCGCGCGGTTGGCGACCTTGATGAACGAGGATTTCTCATCCCTCGCCCACTCGTCTCGCACCCTGTCGAATACCACCACCGAATCGTTCACCGTGAAGCCGATGACACTGAGGATCGCGGCGAGGAAGACCCCGTCGATGGGCTTGCCCAACCAGATGAACAGGCCGATGACGAGCATCATGTTGAAGGCCAGCGACAGCATGGTGGAGACACCGAAGGACCATCGGAACCGCCAGGCCAGATACGCCATCTGCAGGGCGAGGGCCGCAGCTAGGGCGATCAGTGCCCGGTCGCGCAACTCGTCACCCATGCTCGGCCCGATCAGCTCGTCGCTGACCATTTCGACGCCGCCGGTCTCCTCTTCGAGTGCCTCGGTGATGGTCGCGGCTTCGGGGTCCGAGAGCTCACCGGTGCGCACGGCGATGTCGGCGTCACCGGCCTCCTGGACCACGGCGGTGTCCGCACCGGCGAAGTCCAGCTGCGAGATGACTGCGCGGGCCTCGTCCACCGACAGGTCCTGCTCGCCGGTGACCTCGTACTCGATCACCCGACCGCCGGTGAACTCGACACCCAGGTTGGTGTCCCGGATGAACGGTGCGGCGATGGCGGTGAGTACCACCAGGGCGGCGACCATCAGGCCGACGCGGCGGTACTGCATGACGTCGGGGTCCTTCTTGACCAGCCAGGCGCGGACCCGGCCGATCCTGTCGATACCCGTGACGGCGGGGTGCTTCTTGATGATGGCGCGGCGCACGGACCACTCGACGAACACGCGGGCGATGATGAGCGCGGAGATCATCGAGGCGATGGTTCCGATGCTCAGCGTGACACCGAAGCCCTGAACCTGCCCGGAGGCGAAGAAGAACAGCAGACCGGCGGCGAGGAACGTGGTGACGTTGGTGTCGAGAACCGCGCTCCAGGCCTTCTGGGTTCCCTGGACGAAGCCCTTCTCCAGGTTCGGTGGCACCGCCCGCCGTCGGCGGCGGGCCAGTGCCCCGGTTTCGGACACGCCTTCGGCACCGTCGGCCGCGTCCTGCAACCCGGCGGACTTATTGGCCTCGTAGGCCTGTTGTTGTCGTTGGTATTCCTCACGCGCTCGTTCGAAGATCAGCACGTTGGCATCGATGGCCATACCGATCGCCAGAACGAAGCCGGCCAGTCCCGGCAGGGTGAGCGTGGCCCCCAAGGCGACCAGCGCCCCGTAGGCGATCAGCGTGTAGAAGCCCAGCGCGAGCGAGGCCAGGAAACCGACGAGGCGGTAGACCAGCGTGATGTAGAGCGCGGTGAAGGCGATACCCAGGATCGCCGCGATGGCGCTGGCCTGGATGGCGGCGGCGCCGAGGGTCGGTCCGACCGTCTGGCGCTGCACCTCGGTGACTGGAAGAGGCAGCGAACCGCCTTCGATCAGCACGGCCAGTTCCTCTGAGCTCTCCGCGGTGAAGTCCTGGCCGCTGATGGTCGTCTGGCCACCGGCCATACCGACCTCACACGCGGTTTCCGGCGTCACCTGCGGTGCGGAGATGATCTGCTCGTCCAGGACGATCGCCACGCGGCGGCGCGGGTCGTTCTCCTCGTAACAGGCGGCCTGACCGGTCAGCTCCTGCCACTGGTCCCTGCCTTCGCCCTGGAAACTGACGTTGACGACCCACCCTGCGCCGGTGGCGCTGTCCAGCGCGGATTCGGCGCTGGAGACGCGGTCGCCCTGGATCTCGGTCTCTCCCAGTTGGAGGGGCGTGCCGTCTTCGTCGGGCAGCGTCAGCGCAACGTCTTCGGGGTTCTCCGCCGATGGCCCGGCCGGAGCCTCGCCCGGCATGCCCGGTTCCCCGCCGGGCATCCCCGGTTCGCCGCCCTCAAGGCCTTCCATGAGCTCCTGGAGCTCTTCCTCGGACATCTCGGGCGCTTCCCCGTTGTCGGGGAGTTCCGGCTCGCCCTCGCCGTCGGCGGGGGCACGGGCCTCGTCGGCCTCCTGCGGGGCTTCCGCGAAGTCGGCGGGGGGCGCTTCGACGCCCTGGCCGCCCGTGTCGCCCACACCGAGCACGGGGTGGAAGGACAACTGGGCGGTCTGGCCGACGATCTCGGCGGCTTCCGCCGGGTCCTGCACACCGGGGAGCTCGACGACGATCCGGTTCTCACCGGAGCGCGACATGGTGGCTTCGGCGACACCCAGGCGGTCGATGCGCTGGCGCAGCACCTCGACGACCATGTCGGTGTTCTCCGCGTTGGCCTCGGTGCCGTCGGTACCGTCCTGTGCCTCCAGGACGATCTGCGTACCGCCGCTGAGGTCGAGCCCCAGCCGCGGAGGGATAAACCACGCCGCGCCGAACGCGACGAGGATAACGAGAAGGGAGACGAGCGCGCGTATCCAGCGCGCCCCAGCTCCCGTTTGACTGGACAAGGGGTGAACCTCTCACTGCGGATAGTGGGTGCCGGTCGCGTGCCCGGCTGTCGCGGGCGGGTTGCGTGAGGGGCGGGCCCCTGCGCCGAAGGCGGCACGGGGCGCGGCCCGACCGGTGCGGTCAGACGATGGTGAGCGCGGTGAGAGGCGGTCCCCGGGTAGGCGGCAGCCCTTCCGCGTCGGCCTGCCCGACGGCGGGTTTGTGGTGCGGAAGGGGTAGCGGCCACCAGGGTTGGTCCCACACCGCCAGGCGCAGTGCGCAGGAGGGGACGGCGTCGGGCAGGTCCCGCAACACCGATCGCTGGTCGCAGGTGGAGGCGGGCGGCCCGAGGGCGACCGCCTGGGAGCCGAGGTAGGGACGCACTTCCTCCGCGGCCCCGTGGGCTTCGGAGTCCTCGCGTTCACTGTCGGCGCCGTCCTCATGGCCGTTGGCCACACCCTCAGAAGGCAGGGGTGCGGTCTCCCGCTCCCCGGCCAAGTTCGGGGCAACGGGCAAGGACAGGATGACCAGCAGGACCACGCTGGTGATCAGTGAGCTGGTCCGCAGGGCAGGACGGGGTACGGCACGGGTAACCGTGGTGACCACCGCCTCAGGACCGGGCTCGAAGGTCGTGCTCGCCTCAGCCGGTGCCCCGGTGACACACGGCGTCGCTCCAGCCGAGCATAAGGGCACACGGCGGCCTCAGGGAATCACGCCGTCTACGCCGGTGGATAACGGTTCCACGACCGGCGCCGGCGGGGCGGTAACGGGCCCGTTCAGAGCGGTTTCCGCGGTGCTCGGGGTTCGGGCACGGGAAAGCGGGTGCTCGGCGGCCCCCGGCCACCTTTAGTCTTGAGTCATGTCGTCGAATCGCCACATCCTGACCGCGGTCGCTTGGCCCTACACCAACGGCCCGCGCCACATCGGCCACGTCTCCGGCTTCGGGGTCCCCTCCGACGTCTTCTCGCGCTTCCAGCGAATGTCGGGGAACAACGTGCTGATGGTCAGCGGCACCGACGAACACGGCACCCCGATCCAGGTGCTGGCAGACCAAGAGGGCGTCACCGCCCGCGAGCTGGCCGACCGCTACAACCGGATCATCGCCGAGGACCTGGTCGCCCTCGGCCTCTCCTACGACCTGTTCACCCGGACCACCACCGGCAACCACTACTCCGTCGTCCAACAGCTCTTCATGACGCTCTACGACAACGGCTACGTCTTCACCCGCACCACCAAGGGCGCCCGCTCGCCCTCCACCGGCCGCACCCTCCCGGACCGCTACATCGAGGGCACCTGCCCCATCTGCGGATACGACGGCGCGCGCGGCGACCAGTGCGACAACTGCGGCAACCAGCTCGACCCGGTCGACCTGCTCGCGCCCCGCTCCCGGATCAACGGCGAGGCACCGGAGTTCGTGGACACCGAGCACTTCATGCTCGACCTGCCCGCCTTCGCCGACGTCCTCACTGAGTGGCTCAAGGGCAAAGAGGGGGCGTGGCGCCCGAACGTCCTCAAGTTCTCGCTGAACCTCGTGGAGGACCTGCAGCCGCGCGCGGTCACCCGCGACCTCAACTGGGGTGTCCCGATCCCGCTGGACGGGTGGAACGACAACGACGCCAAGCGCATCTACGTGTGGTTCGACGCGGTGATCGGTTACCTGTCCGCGTCCATCGAATGGGCCAAGCGGATCGGCGAGCCCGAGGCGTGGCGGCGATGGTGGCAGGGGGACGAGACCGAGTCCTTCTACTTCATGGGCAAGGACAACATCGTCTTCCACTCGGTCATCTGGCCCTCAATCCTGCTGGGCGCGAGCGGCTGGGGCGACCGGGGCGGCGACCCCGGCCCGCTCGGCGAGCTCGAGGTGCCCACCGAGGTCGTCTCCAGCGAGTTCCTCACCATGGAGGGGCAGAAGTTCTCCTCCTCGCGCCGCGTGGTGATCTACGTGCGCGACTTCCTGGAGCGCTACTCGGCGGACGCGCTGCGGTACTACATCATGGCCGCGGGGCCGGAGAACCAGGACACCGACTTCACCTGGTCCGAGTTCGTACGCCGCAACAACGACGAGCTGGTGGCGGCCTGGGGCAACTTGGTCAACCGCTCTATCTCCATGGCGGCTAAGAACCTCGGCGAGATCCCCGCCGCCGGTGACCTGACCGAGGTGGACCGCGCGGTCCTGGAGGCGTCGCGGGAGGCCTTCGGTACCGTCGGTGCCCGGCTGGAGAGGTCGCAGTTCAAGGCGGCGCTCCAGGAGGCCATGCGCACGGTCGCCGAGGCCAACAAGTACATCTCCGACCAGGAACCGTGGGCGCTCAAGAAGACAGACCCCGAGCGGATGGCGACCGTCCTGCACGTGTCCCTGCAGCTGGTCAGCGACGCCAACTGCCTCCTGACGCCGTTCCTTCCGGAGTCGGCCAACAAGGTTCACGCGATGCTCGGCGGTACCGGGACCTGGACGGGCATGCCCCGCATCGAGTCCGGCCACGACACCATCGGCGGTTCCGGTGAGCCGGTGGACTATCCGGTCATTACCGGTGACTACGCCGGTAACGCGGCCCGCTGGGAGTCGACGCCGATCGTCCCGGGCACGCCGCTGAGCCGTCCGCAGCCGCTGTTCACCAAGCTCGACCCGTCGGTGGTCGACGAGGAGCTGGCCCGCCTGGCGGGCGAGACCGAGGAGTAGCACACCCGACACTGAGGCGGGCCCCGGTCATCGAGACCGGGCCCGCTCTTCCTTGTCCGGACACGCTGACCGGAACGGCGGCAGAAGATCGAGGGCACGGACCACCAGCGGGCCGCCCAGGATCACTTCAGCGATCTCGGGAGCGGTGTTCTGCCTGGTCCATCGCATGGCCGCGCGCACGTCCGCGAAGGGCTGGTGGTCCAGCTCGGCGGCCGTTTCGGCGGCTTCGTCTCTAGGACCGTCCTCGTGCTGCCTGAGATAGGTCTGAAGTACGGCTTTGGTGGTGACGAAGGCGCTCCTTCGCCCTCGCACCAGTGGTTGCCTGTTCAATCCGAAGACCTCGATGACGCTCTCACCTCTAGGGGTGAGAGCCTCGTACGCTCCCGTGGACAGCACCAGGAGCAGGTGCTCAGTGGGTTCTTCCGAGGTCGGGTCGATCAGGAGGGGAACACCCTCCTCCGTCCGGGGAAAGCTCTCCCTCTTCTCATGGCTGTTGCAGTGTGAGCACGCCAGGAGGTGGTTGGGCCATTCGAAGGTCCGGAACGGAGCTAGGAAGATCGGCTCGAAGTGGTCGACGTCAGTGCCCATGCTGTCGCCGCAGTACATGCACCTCTCGACTCCTGCGGCCATGCTGCTGAGCTGTTCGCGCAGGCCGTTCCTGCATGATCTCGCGTTCTTCCACGTTTCCCGGGCCACCTTGCTGCCTGCGTGGACAGCGATCAGCGAGACGGTTTTCTTGGAGAGCTGTTCGGCCAGGTCAGCGGGCAGGTCCGCGCGCTTGAGCCGGATCACCGTTCAGGGTCCAGGCGTGCGGCGACCTCGTCCACCCGTGCGGAGAGGGAGCTGTTGAGCTTCCTGCTGAGCTCGACGTACTCCTGCCGCTCCGCTTCGGACGCCTTTCCCCGGAGGACGGCGAGTTCAAGGGCGCCAAGGCGGCGCCTCTTATCCTCGGCCTCCTCGGAGTACGGAGTCTCGATACCGAAGAGGTCGGTGAGGAGCGCGTCGTCACCGCTGCCGTAGACGATGCGCTGGTACAGCTCTTCGGATACGACTCTGGGTGCCTCTTCCTCGTTCACCCCTGGGAGTCTGATCAGGCCACCGGGGTCCGCGCTCTGGCAGATGTAGGGGCTGTGCGAGGAGACGATGAACTGGACGTGAGGGAAGTGCTTCTTGAACCATCGTCCGATCTCCTTCTGCCAGCTCACATGCAGGTGAACGTCGATCTCGTCGATGAGCACCACACCCGGTAGCGCTATACAGGGAGTGCCGTCGCGGCTCTCACCCAGTGCATCGTTCCCACCTGCCCAGTGCATCTGTCGCACTAGATCGAGGACTAGGGCAGCGACGGTCCGATAGCCGTCACTGACCTCACCCAAAGCGCTGGTTCTGCCCTTGTGCTCGACCCACAAGCCGTCGACATGCACGCCGTGGACTTTGAATCCGTCGGGGAGGAGTCCATCATCCAGTATGCGCTCGACGAAATCGAGCAGCTCCCCGGCACCAAGGTGGTTCTCCGCTTTTCGCAACAGAAGGTCCTTCAGCCACTGGACACTCTCCGCGAGCGAGACGTCCTCTTCGAACAGGCTCGCCAGCCGTGCCACAGGTCCCGGCGTCAGGACGAGCCTTTGAGCGGCCGCGGATCCTCCGTCGAGACGCCTGAAGGGTCCGTAGCCGGCCACATACCACCCCCGGGTCAACTCTGACCACGGCCCTCTTTCCGGCGACCGGCGGGCAGCTCCCATGGAGATGTCCATAGGCCCGACCACTGCACCCATCGGATTTCGATCGACTTCCAGACGCTGCCACTGAAGGGAGCCGGCGAAGCTCTTCTGACGAGGGCGTCCCTGCGTGAACCCGTCCCAGTCACCATCGGGGTGGAAGGTGACGGAGACATCCCCGCTTTCTGCCCCGTGGGAGACCCACTGCCTGAAGTCCGAGACCAGGTTTCGCGCGTACGCGGGCCCCACCAATCCCAGGGCGATCGCTCGAAGCAATGTTGTCTTCCCAGAGCCGTTGCGACCTGCGAGGACCGTCCAACTTCCGTGGCCATTGCCGGGCAAGGGGAACTGCAGGTCTTCCACCGCGCGGGCGCCGTGGAAGCCACGGATACCGTCGACGCTGATTCGCTCGATGTACAAGTGAGGCTCCGCGGGTCGGTCAACGTGTGTCGTGATTCCCACCCTAGACCGCGCTGTGCGCTGGGACCGAGGCCTTTGGAGTCCACCTAGAATCACCACGGCGAAGTACACGACAACGGGGGCACGACATGGGCAAGCGCAGCGGCAAGGCGGTCAAGGAGCGCAACGCGCAGACGCCGCCTCCAGTACCCGAGGCCCTGCGCGTGCCGGTGGCGGACAGCCACACCCACATGGACATGCAGACGCCCGAGGTGGCGGAGATCGTCGCGGCGGCGGAGTCGGTGGGCGTGACCCCGCTGGTGCAGGTGGGCGTGGACCTCCCCTCGTCGCGCTGGGCGGTCGAGACCGCCCGCGCCTACCCGGGGAAGGTGTTGGCCGCCGTGGCCCTGCACCCCAACGAGGCCCCGCGCGTCGTCCACGGCGACGGTGCTGAGGGCGTGGAGGCCGACGACACCGACTGGACCGAGAAGGCCCGCCCCGCTGGCGGAATCGAGGCCTTGGAGACCGAACTCGCCGAGATCGACGGGCTGGCGGGTCTGCCGGAGGTCGTCGCGGTGGGGGAGACCGGCATGGACACCTTCCGGACCGGTCCCGAGGGCGCCCGCGCCCAGGAGGAGTCTTTCCGCCGCCACATCGCCATGGCCAAGCGCCACGGGAAGGCGCTCATGATCCACGACCGCGAGGCACACGACGACGTTCTGCGGGTCCTCGACGAGGAGGGGGCGCCGGAGCGCGTGGTCTTCCACTGCTTCTCCGGCGACGCCGCCATGGCCAAGGTGTGCGCTGAGAACGGCTACTTCATGAGCTTCGCGGGCAACGTCACCTTCGCCACCGCCGAGTCACTGCGGGAAGCCGCCCGGGTGGCCCCGGCCGACCTCGTCCTGGTGGAGACCGACGCGCCCTTCCTCACCCCTAAGCCGTACCGGGGGCGCCCCAACGCCCCGTACCTCGTCCCGCTCACCCTGCGCGCGCTCGCCGAGACCAAGGGCATGGACGAGGACGAGCTGGCCGGCATCGTCGCGGACAACGCCCGGCGGGCCTTCGGCTGCTGACCGGGAACTGGGCAGGCGCTGGCCGGATACGGCCACGCGCGCGTCCATGGTCTAGGCCTAGGCTGCTGGCCCGTCAGTAACCGCGCTTGAGGCGTGCGGCCTCACGGCCCTGTCGGTCCTTGCGCTTCCACTCCTTGCGGCGTTCCGCACGCATGCGGGCGTCGCCTCGGGACCGGTTCCACTCGGCCTCGCGGCGCAGCTTGTACCAGCGTTCGAGGCGTTTCGCGTCCAGCTCGCCCTCGTCCACGGCGGCGTTGACCGCGCACCCGGGCTCGTTGCCGTGCGCGCAGTCCCGGAAGCGGCATTGCTCGGAGAGCTCCTTGATGTCGGCGAAGGTGCGGTCGACGCCGTTCTCGTCTCCTGGCACGTCGATGCGGCGCACACCGGGGATATCCAGGAAGAGCGCGCCCCCGGGCATGGCGATCAGCTGGCGGTGGGTGGTGGTGTGGCGGCCGCGCCGGTCGTCGCGGATTTCCCCGGTGTCCATCACCGTGTCTCCGGCGATGGCGTTGAGCAGGCTGGACTTGCCCGCGCCGGAGGTTCCGAGCAGGACCCAGGTGGCGCCGGGACGGAGCCGTTCTGCCAGTCCCTCGAGTCCGAAACCGGTGTGCGCGCTGACGGTGTGCACCTCGGCCCCCGCAGTGACGGACTCGACCAGTTCGGTCACCTCGGGCAGGCGGTCTCCGGCGAGTTCGGCCTTGGTGACGGCGACGACCGGGGCGGCGCCGCTGGCCCAGGCGAGGCTGAGGAAACGCTCCAAACGGCCCACGTTGGGCCCTTGGTCGGCGGCCTCGCAGACGAGGACCGCGTCGATGTTGGCGGCCAGGACCTGGTCGTACGAGTCCTTGGCCACGCCTTGGCGGACGAGGGTTCCGGCCCGTTCCAGGACGGATTCGACGAGCCAGGTGTCCCCGGAACGGCGGACGGCGACCCAGTCGCCGCTGGTCGGTGCGGCGGCGGGATCGCTCTCCGCGGCCCTGCGAACCGCTGGAGCAAGTGCGGCGGTCTCCTCCCGCGGCATGCGGATACCGACGGAGCCGCGGCGGGCGTCGCTGACCCGCGCGGGCAGCAGGAGGTGGTCGTTGTCGTTGGCGACGGTGTCGAACGCTGCCTCGACGCGGGCGTTCCAGCCCAGTCCGTCGAGGGGCTTGCTGTGGTGACTCACGGCGATCTCTCTACGAGGGCGCGAGCCTGGCCTGTGGGGCCGTTCAGGGCTCGCTGACGACAGGAAGGTCGGAAACGGCGGCAGGCATGGCGCACCCCTCTCTCATCAGCGATCGATACGGATTGAGCCTAGGTCAGCCCTTCAGCGCGGTGCCAGTGGTTTTCCGGGGTCCTCAACGCGGGGGCCGCGTCCAGATGTCGCCGCCGGGCCGCCGGGCCGCCGGGTCGCCGGAGGAGTGCTCTCCGGGACGCCGTGCTTGGGCACGTAGAAGGCGTCCGAGCTCTGGGTCGTGTGTTCCTCTGACCGGTGGGACGGGCGGGAGTAGTCCCGGTACTCGTAGTCCTCACCGCCCAGCAGCAGGAAGAGGCTGCAGATCAGCAGGAAGACGAACAGGCTCATGATCAGCGGCAGCAGCAGGTCGGGCGCAGGCGTTCCCGCGGGCGGTCCGTGCCGGACGGAGTCGGGCGGGGTGACGTGCATCCCGGCCATGCCCGTGTAGTGCATGGAGGTGACCGCGACCCCCATGATCAGGGAGGCCAGCGCGATGCTGCCCATGCCGCGCAGGTACCGGGCGAACCACAGCGCCACGGTGGCGGCGACCACGGCGATCACACAGGCCAGGGCGACGTACCCGGGCGCGTGGTGCACGTCGCCGTGCAGGTTCATGGAGGCCATGCCGGTGTAGTGCATGGCGATCACGCCCACTCCGAGGAGGGCACCGCTGAACAGGAGCCAACCGAACGTGGAGGTCCGTACCGCGGTATGGAGGGCGACGCCCATGACCAGGATCGGCACGATCCCGCTGACCACGGTAAGAAGTGTGTCGTACCGGATCGCGGTGCCGCTGACGCTGTACCCGAGCATGGCGATGAAGTGCATCGACCATACGGCCATGCCGCCCAGGGAGAGCGCTGCCAGACTCAGCCACTGCCATCGGAAGAACCCCGTAGCCTGACGGGCCCGGGCGGCGAAGGTGAGTCCGAGGAAGGATCCGATCACCGACACCACGTAGGCGATCGCGGGGGTTATCCAGTCCTGTGAGAATAGGTCGGCCACTGTCCCAAGTCTCTACATTCCATGACGAAAGTCACATTTGTGGCTTCCGTTTAGGAATCGTAGGGGCGACCTTTATCAATCACCAGAGGGTTCCCTTGGCCTGATGTGGCCAAGAGTCCTCTTGGGGTTGTGAGCTGTTCGAGGTTCCCTCAGCAACCATCCACTCCCGTCAACAAAGATCACTACGGCCGCAGGCCACTGGCGAAGAGCCAGGCACTCGGATCGGTTCCCCCTTGAGAAAAAATCAGGGGGAGTTCGCCGATTCCCACCACACCGGCCCACCCGCACCGCTAACGTCTTTCTCGAACGTGTGAACGAGACGCCGGGAGGGGGTGGGAGCCGTGGCCGAGACCGCTCTACAGCAGGACGAGCAACAAGCAGAAGGTAAGAAGAAGCCGAAGAAGAAGCGGGGGTTTCAGCCCCGCCCCGGGCACGTGGTCCAGGCCTACGTCTTCGCTCTGGACCCGGGGGCCGAGACCGAGCAACGGTTGCGCTCGCACTGCGGCGGGGCCCGGACGGCCTTCAACTGGGCCCGCAACCACGTCCTGGCCACCTGGGACCAACGCAAGGCCGAGGCCTCCTACGGGGTTGCTGAGTCTGAGCGCACCCCGTGGCGGTCATGGTCGCTGCCCAGCCTGCGGCGGGCGTTCAACGCCACCAAACGCCAGGATCCCCGGTTCGCGTCCTGGTGGGCGGACAACTCCAAGGAGGCCTACAACACCGGCCTAGCGAACGCGGCGGCCGGCTTCGATGCCTATGCCGCCGCCAAGCGGGGCGATCGCAAAGGGCCGAGGGTGGGGGTGCCGCGGCCCAAGTCCAAGCACCGGGCGCCCCTGTCGTGCCGGTTCACCACCGGGGCGATCCGGTGTGAGGACTCCCGTCGTCATGTCACGTTGCCGGTGGTGGGGCGGGTGCGCACCCATGAGTCCACCCGCAAACTCCACCGCCGCCTGACCAACGGGACCGCGCGGATCCTCTCGGCCACGGTGTCGCACCGGCGGGGGCGGTGGCAGGTGGCCTTCCAGGTCGAGATCGAACGCGCCCCCACCACTCCGGCCCGGCCGGAGGGGGTGGCCGGGGTGGACCTGGGGGTCAAGTCTTTGGCGGTGGTCGCCGACTGCGACGGTGGGGTGTGGCAGGTGGCCAACCCCCGCCACCTGGAGGGGGCACTGACCGACCTGCGCCGGGCCTGCCGGGTGGTGTCGCGTCGTCAGGGTCCGGACCGGCGCACCGGGCGCGCGCCTTCGAAGCGGTGGGTCAAGGCCAACCGGGCCCGCAACAAGGTGCACCACCGGGTGGCGAACCTGCGCACCAACGCGCTGCACCACCTGACCACTGCTCTGGCCGGGGAGTACGGCACGGTGGTCATCGAAGACCTCAACGTGGCCGGGATGGTCAAGAACCGGCGTCTGGCCCGCCGTATCCAGGATGCGGGGTTCGGGCAGATCCGCCGCCAACTGGCCTACAAAACCACCTGGAATGGCGGGCGCTTGGTCGTGGCCGACCGGTGGTTCGCCAGTAGTAAGACCTGCTCGGGGTGCGGGGCGACGAAAGCCAAGCTGCCGCTGCACATCCGGGTGTTCGACTGCGACGCATGTCCCCTGGTGTTGGACCGGGACGTCAACGCAGCACGCAACCTCGCCGCCCTGGCGGCGCAGGTGGGCAGTACCGGTACCGGAGTGGCCGGAGACCGGGGAGCGAGGGCTCCGAAGGCCCGTGGAGCCGACCGTAAGACCCGCACCACCCGCACCCGCCGCAGGGCGGGTGCGGGGCGGGCCGGTGGCGCAAGACCGCAAAGGCGGAAGGAAACGGGACACCGTCGTCAGGACACCCAACCCAGGTTGTGGTGACACCGTCACGGACCTTGCGTGCAGAAATGCACGGGATGCTGATGTTCGCTTAAGACATCAGCAACGGTTTGTGCTTGCAGGATTCGGGCTAGGGCGTATCCGCCGAACACGCCCTAACGCCGACGCGGGGTGAAGTTGCCCGGCTCGGATGCCTCGGGTGCCTCGGGCTGCGGCTCAGCCGCGGGCCGCTTCTCGTCGCCCACGTTCAGCAGCAGGAAGAGGCTGCACACCATGAGGAAGACGAACATCCCGGTGACCAGGGGCAGGACCAGTTCCGAGGAGTCGGCGCCGGGAAGAGGGGCCGTCAGATCCTCGTCTGCGGCGGTGAAGCTCATGCCGAACATCCCGGTGTAGTGCATGGCCGATACTGCGACACCCATGAGGAGGGCGGCGAGCAGGGAAGCGGAGATCCGTCGCAGGTTGAGCGCGAACCAGAGAGCCGCAGTAGCGGCGCTCACCGCGATCACGGAAGCGATCCCCACGTACACCGGATCATGGTGCAGGTGGCCGTGGACGTTCATCGAGGCCATGCCCATGTAGTGCATGCCCACCACCCCGGCGCCGGCGATCACCCCGCTCGCCAGCAGCCACGGCGTCGTCCCGCGGACGGTCGCAAGCGTGAGAGCGACGCCCATCACGGCGATCGCGACGATCCCGCTGGCCACAGTAAGGCCGGTATCGTAACGAATCGGCGAGCCCTCGACCTGGAAGCCGAGCATGGCCACGAAGTGCATCGACCAGATCGCCGTGCCGCCAAGGCAGACCGAGCTCATGGCCAGCCACCGCCAGCGCGCGGGCGAGTCCCTGGCCAAGCGGGCGAAGCGCAGGCCGATGAACGAGCCCACGACAGACAGGGCGTAGGCAAGGGCGGGTGTCCACCAACCATGGGCGAAGTGGTCGATCATCGGGTCTCCTGAGGGAATAGTGCGACTATCCGACCATAGGATCCTTTTTCCGTTCAGGAGACCTCGAACCGAAAGAACCTGCCACTCGGTAAGCAAATCCGCTCCAGCTGTGCGGTGAGGTTGGGCACAGCCGTCCCTACTTTTTCGGGCGGTCAGTGCCCGCCCCCGTGGCCGTCGCCGAACGGCGTCATGATTCCGCCGTAGTCCAACCGAGTCATCATGCCCTCGTCCGCGTGCGGCAGGTTGTGGCAGTGGTTCATCCACAGGCCGGGGTTGTCGGCGAGGAAAGCGACCCGCCACACTTCGCCCGGCCGGACGTCGAAGGTGTCGAGCAGGAGCGGCCCACCCGAGGGCGGGCGGCCGTCCCGGGAGAGGACGCGGACCGTGTGCCCGTGCAGGTGCCAGGGGTGGGTCTCGAAGCTCCGATTGGCCACGGTGAACTGCACGAGGTCGCCCTCTTCCACCAACTGCTCTGGGACCCGTGGATGGGCGAGGCCGTTGACGGTCTGGGCGTAGGAGGGCACGCCGTCGAGGAGGGCGGCGTTGCGGTCCAGGACCAGGTCGAAGGAACGGTCGAAGGGGCCGTCCGGTAGTGGGCGGTCCGGGTCGGGGGTGCCCAGGCGCAGGTCCGGGTGCGGTACGGAACGGACGCGGTCTCGGTGACCATCACCGACGACGGCCGCGCCCATCCGGGCAAGCTGCCCGAACCCGGTACCGGGACACTGGGGATGCGCGAACGGGTCACGGCCTTGGGCGGATGGCTCACCGCCGGACCCCAGGAGAGCGGCGGGTTCGAGGTGCGGGCGGAGCTGCCGCTGGACGGGGGAACGGTGTGATCAGGTTCTTGGCGGTGCAGACCCCGTCCCTTCAGGGCGGGGATAGCCGCCCCCACCTAAAAATGTCACACCCTCGGGCTACGGTCCCCTCCAAGATCAACAGGGGAGGTGTGTGCTGTGCTGACGGGATTCCGGTACCGGCTAGCGCTCACCGACACCCAGGCCCGCCAGTGCGCCGAATACGGCGACATCTGCCGCGCGGTCTGGAACACCGCCCTGGACCAGCGCCGCCACATCATGGACCGCTGGAAACGCGGCTACGCCGCCCCGTACTGCGGCTACCACCTCCAAGCCACACAGCTGGCCCAGGCCAAGACCGAGGAGACCTGGCTCAAGGCCGCCCCCTCGCACATCCTGCAGCAGACCCTCAAAGACCTGGACCGGGCCTGCACCCAGCACGGCACCTTCAACGTCAACTTCCGGCCCAAACACCACTGGAAACCGTCCTTCCGCTTCCCCGACGGGCCCCGCATCACCGTCCAGCGCCTGGGCCGCAAATGGGGGCAGGTGAAACTGCCCAAACTCGGATGGGTGCGCTTCCGCTGGTCGCGCCCGCCCAAGGGCACCATCCGCTCAGCCACCGTGCGCCGCGACGGGGCGCACTGGTACGTGTCCCTGCTCTGCGAAGACGGACAGCACACCCCCGCCGAGCATGCGGTTCCCGGCTCGGCGGTGGGGGTGGACCGGGGCGTGGCGGTAGCGGTGGCCACCTCCGAGGGCGACCTGTTCGACCGCACCTTCCAGAGCAAGAAGGAAGCCGAGCGGGAGCGGCGCCTGCGCCGCCAACTCTCCCGCCGCCGTCAGGGGTCGGCGAATCGGGCCAAGACCAAGCGGGCTCTGTCGCGGGTGACCGGGCGGGTGCGGGCCCGGCGCGCTGACTTCAGCGCCCAGACCGCGCACGTGTTGTGTGACAAGAACGCCGTCGTGGTGCTGGAGAAGCTCAACACGAAGAACATGACCCGCTCGGCCAAGGGCACCACCCAGGCTCCTGGAAAGAAGGTGCGGCAGAAGGCGGGGTTGAACCGGGCGATCCTGGACAAGGGGTGGCACGGGTTCAAGACCGCCTGTGTGAACCGGGCCCGCCGTACCGGAACCAGCATGGTGGAGGTCGATCCCGCGTACACGTCCCAGACCTGTTTCGAGTGCGACCATGTGGACCCGAAGTCCCGCGAGAGCCAAGCGGCATTTCGGTGCACCAGGTGTGCGCATACAGATCATGCGGATGTGAACGCGGCCAAGAACACCAAGAAGCGCGGATGGACTAACCCTTTAGGGTGAACCGTGTCAGCCTGCGGAGACCTCTGGGGTGCCATGTCTGCGAAGCAGGAACCTGCTGCCGCCGCGAGGCGGACAGCGCCACCAGACCCTTCGGGTTTGGTCGGAATCCCTCTCACTACAGGAGAGGGAGGAAGTCAACCGAGTACTGCTGGCAGACGACCAACCGCTGATCAGGGCCGGGTTCCGTGCGCTGCTGGACGCCGAGGACGACCTCGAGGTGGTCGCGGAGGCGGCGGACGGGGAGGAAGCCGTGGACGCGGCGACCCGGCAACTGCCGGATGTGGCCCTGCTCGATATCCAGATGCCGGGCACCGACGGGATCGAGGCCACCCGCAGGATCGCCGCCGAACCACGCCTGGACGGCACACGCGTGGTGATGCTGACCAACTACGGGTTCGACGAGCACGTCTACGACTCCCTGCGCGCCGGGGCCGCTGGTTTCCTGGTCAAGGACATCGACCCGGCCGACCTGCTGCACGGCGTGCGCACCGCCGCTCGCGGCGACGCCCTGCTCGCCCCCGCGATCACCCGGAGACTCATCCAGGAGTTCGTCGCTCGCCCTGTACAGCTGCCGAGCCCGGACGTGCTGGCTGAGCTCACCCACAGGGAGCGCGAGGTCCTGTCTTTGGTGGCGAAGGGGATGACCAACGACGAGATCGCCGTGCACATGGTGATCAGCCCGTCCACCGCCAAGACCCACGTGAGCCGCACAATGGTCAAGACCGGCGCCCGGGACCGGGCCCAGCTCGTGGTGCTGGCCTACGAGTCGGGTCTTGTGTCGGTACGGGGGGACTGAGCGGTACGGAGCCCTTCGAAGGCGATCCGACTCAAAGCATCGGCGATCTCCTCGCACGCCAGGCCGCGGTCCGGCTTGTACCACTCCACAATCGAGTTGACCATGCCGAAAAGCAGCCGCGAAGCAACCGCGGGGTCGACATCGCTGCGGATGTCCCCGTCGACAACGCCCTCGCGCACCAGGTCCGCGATCAGGTGGTCGAACTGGCGCCGCCGCTCCAGCGCGCGCTTCTCCACCTCAGTATTGCCGCGCACCCTGAGCAGCAGCGTGACGTGGGGCAACTCCTCCACCAGCACCCGGACGCTGCCGCGCATCACGTGTTCGAGCCGGTCGATGGCGGGGCCCGAGGTCGCACCCTCCTCGCGGGTGACCTCGAACAGGGCGTCCATGGCCAGATCAAGGGACTGCCGCAGCAGCTCCGACTTGCCGGTGACGTGGTGGTAGATCGCGGACTTGGTCACACCAAGGGCACGAGCCAGGTCCTCCATGCTCGTGCCGTCGTACCCGCGTTCGTTGAACACACGAGCGGCAACACGCAACACGGACTCGGCGTCGTGCCCGGGCCGACCGGAACGTCGCCTGCCCTGGGCTGGGAAAGTTCGGGACACGGTTGCCAAATCTACCTTGTGCTGAGGACCGAAACAGGGACCACCGGTTACCCCGTCGGCGAGGGCTGTGCGCTCCAAGCCCACGGGTACCGGCCTCGGTCAGGGTCCCGAACTGGACCAAAGGACCCAGAACCGCATACCGATTCCATTCATCCCATTGGCCCGCTTTCGCCTCCGGGGTGCAGAAAACTTCACATTCTGTAGAAAATATTCCCCCGGGTTTCTCCGTCCCAACACTGCCCTAACCAAGCAAGATGCGATAAATGCTGGAAAAGCCTGCGAGGCGAAGTTCAGGGTTCTATTCTCGTGCTGTCCCTGATGATTCGCCCTCGGAAGGAGTGCCGTGCTCGCCATCGAACAGCGGATGCGGGAGATGCTCCAGACGCCCGGGATACGCAGTGTCTGCCTCGTGGACTGGTGCAGCGGTCGGGCTCTCAGCTGCGTAGGAATCGACGAGACCGACGAGGCCCCGGCTACGGCGGCGATGCTCCAGGCCATCAGCGGTGGGCCCCTCTGCGCCGCGCAAGAAGCCGCGGAAGCCACCCCGCCGACCACCTCGCGAACAACTGCGCAGGCGCTCGAGGACGTGGTTGTCACAGAGGCGCACGACCACCTTCTCTTCGCCGTTCTGCGGGGCTCTGAATTCTGTGTCCAGGTGCGCCTGAGGCGGGATCTGGGCAGTCTCGGATTCGCTTTGCGGAAACTCCGTGACCTCGCCGACGACGTCGAATTTCCGCCTCGCCGGGGCGATGGGCACCCCGCCCCGGGCGGTGAGCCGCCGAGTCGGGACAGCCAGGACAAGGCGCCGCCTCGCCGGAACAGCGGGTCTCGGACGCATCCCCGTTCCCGCCCCCGGGTGACAGTGGACCGTCCGGTGTTGGAACGGGTTCTGACGGCGCTCCGCTCCCTGGTCGTGGGGCGGGTCAGAACCGGACCGGTGGTCGTGTGACCGCTGGTCCTCCCCAGCGCCCCGACTACCCCGAGAACCCCGACCACCCCCGGCTACCGAAACCCCACCACTGGACTGCAGGACTCCGCCACTGGCTTGCGGGGCTCCGCCGCTGGTTCGCCGGCCGGAGAGCCCGCAGAGTGCTGCGCCGACTCAACCAAAGGAGAGAGAAAGACATGCCGAACATCGAAGCCGGGCTCAAGGACATGATGGAGACGGACGGGGCTATCGGCGCCGCCGTGGTCGACTACAGCAGCGGGATGGCGCTTGGCACGCTCTCCTCGACCAACAGCCTCGACCTCACCGTCGCTGCGGCGGGCAATACCGAGGTGGTCCGGGCGAAGATGCGGACCATGGACCAGCTGGGCCTGAACGACGCGATCGAGGACATCCTCATCACACTCTCCGGCCAGTATCACGTGATCCGCCCGCTCACCAGCCGCAAGGGACAGGGGCTCTTCCTCTACCTGGCCCTGGACAAGGGGCGGGGCAACCTGGCCTTGGCCCGGCACCGGCTGAAGGGCATCGAGGAGACCCTCGAAGTATGAGGGACGTTGGGGGCTAGTACCCGCCTCGGGCGCGGTCTTCCCACGCCCGAGGCCGATGGGGGAGAATGCCGGTGTCCACCCCCCCAACCGCGCAGGGAGCCCGGAATGTTCCGGATCGCGATCAGTCGGCTCACCGACGAAGGCCAGCGCATCACTCCGGAACACCGGGGTACCGCCATGTCCGTGGACGAGGCGGTCCTCGCCCTCCGGGAGCATCTGCCCACCGTGGACACGAGCGCCTTCGGCAGCGACGCGGTCCAGCGCTCGGTGAACCGCGTGAACGACTTCCGCCACGACGTGGACACCGACGACGGCGGCCGCTACCGCGTGGTCATCGCCCCGATGATGTGACCCGCCCGGTCCTGGGGCCAGCCCTTCTCACCGGCACCTCTCCGCCGCCCTAGTTCCGCCCGCCCTCATCCGAACCGAAGGCCGAGTCGAAGGACTCCGAGGGCGGATCGAAGAGGTTGGCGCGCACGAACTCCACCGCTTCGGCCGCGCCGACGTGCCGGTCCATGCCCGCGTCCTCCCACTCGACGGAGATCGGTCCCTCGTAGCCGATCGAGTTGAGCACGCGGAAGCAGGCCTCCCACGGCACGTCGCCGCGTCCGGTCGACACGAAGTCCCAGCCCCGCCGAGGGTCGCCCCACGGCAGGTGGGAGCCGAGCCGTCCGTTGCGTCCGTTTCCCACCCGCTTTCGGGCGTCTTTGCAGTCCACGTGGTAGATGCGGTCCCGGAAGTCCCACAGGAAACCGACCGGGTCGATGTCCTGCCACACCATGTGGCTGGGGTCCCAGTTCAGGCCGAAGGCCTCTCGGTGCCCCACTGCCTCGAGCGCCGCCTGGGTGGACCAGTAGTCGTAGGCGATCTCCGATGGGTGCACCTCGTGCGCGAACCGCACCCCCACCTCGTCGAACACGTCCAGGATCGGGTTCCACCGGTCGGCGAAGTCCTGGTAGCCCGCCTGGATGACGTCGTCGCCCACGGGCGGGAACATCGCCACGTACTTCCAGTTCGCCGAACCCGTGAAGCCCACGACCGTGGACACTCCCAGTTTGGCGGCGGCCTTGGCGGTCGTCTTCATCTCCTCGGCGGCGCGCTGGCGGACGCCTTCCGGGTCACTGCTCCCATCGCCCTTTCCGTCCCCGGCTCCCCAGATACGGGACGGCAGGATGTCCCGGTGCCGGTGGTCGATGGGGTCGTCGCACACCGCCTGGCCGAGGAGGTGGTTCGAGATCGCCCAGACACTGAGTCCGTGGCGCTTGAGGATGTCCAAGCGGCCCCGGACGTAGTCGTCGTCCACGGCGGCTCGGGTGACGTCGAGGTGGTCGCCCCAGCAGGCGATCTCCAGTCCGTCGTAGCCCCATGACGAGGCGAGGGAGCACACTTCGTCGAAGGGCAGATCGGCCCATTGGCCGGTGAAGAGGGTGACCGGTCTGGTCATCGGGCTACCTCCATGGTGTTCGGGGTGGCTGGTGAGCGGGGCCGTGACGGTGATCGGATTTGTTGGCGCGCAGGGCGTCAGCGCGGAGTCGGCCTCGCCGGTGCCGGCACACCGACGAGGCCGAGCATGAGGTCGCGGACCTCGGTGGCCGCGACGCGGCCCCGGGCGATGGGTTCGGTGCACAGCAGGAGGGGCCCGTCCTCGGGGTCGTCGTGCGGGCGCCCGTGCGTGCCCCGGACACAGCCCGGGTCCAGGGGAACGACGTTCATCGTGTAGCGGAGCCCGACCTTCTTCCGGACCAGGTTGGCCACGGCCCGCGCCTTGACCAACGGGTCCGCCGGGTTCAGGAAGAGTTCGGCCGGGTCGAATCCGGGTTTTCGGTGGATGTCGACG
This sequence comes from Nocardiopsis oceani, assembly GCF_054777395.1. Classification (NCBI taxonomy): domain Bacteria; kingdom Bacillati; phylum Actinomycetota; class Actinomycetes; order Streptosporangiales; family Nocardiopsidaceae; genus Nocardiopsis; species Nocardiopsis oceani. The sequence goes on along the minus strand of NZ_BAAHAR010000022.1, from coordinate 59,646 downwards.
CCGCGCGCGAAGTCGGGCGCGGATCCGTCGCGCAGCCAGTAGTAGTACGTGAACCAGGCGCCGGGATCGGCGAACAGGACGAGCTCCCCGGAGCGTTCGTGGTCGAGTCCGTACCCGGCCTGTGCTTCCCGGTCGAGGACGAGGTCGACCCCGTCCAGCCCGGAGAGGAGTTCGGCGACTTTGGGTGTGTCGGAGGGGTCCCGGACGTAGACGTGCGCGCTCTGGTGGTCGGCGACGGCGAAGGCCCGCGAGGTCCACGGGTCCAGGTACTCCATGCCCTCCTGGGTGTAGACCTCCAGAAGGCCCGCGCTCCGCAGCGCTCGGTTGACGTGTACCGGTTTCTCGGCGGGGGTGATGCCGTACTCGCTGAGCACCATGACCGGGGTCCCCGCGGCCTCGGCGTCATCCAGGAGCGGAGCGAGCGCGGTGTCCATGTCGCGGACCGCCTGCCGGGCCTGTTCGGACCCGGGGCCGAAACGCTGCAGGTCGTAGTCCAGGTGCGGGATGTAGCAGAGCGTGAGGTCGGCCCGGGGCAGGAGCTTGCGGGTGGCGGCGACGATCCATTCGGTGGAGCGGATGGAGGCGGTCGGTCCCCAGTAGTTGAACAGGGGGAACGGGCCGAGCTCCGAGGTGAGTTCGCCGTGCAGCTCGACCGGGCGGGCGTAGCAGTCCGGGGACTTGCGGCCGTCCGCGTGGTAGACGGGCCGGGGTGTGACGGTCCAGTCGGTGGTGGAGCCCATGGCGTACCACCAGCAGATGTTGGCGGTGCGGAAGCCGGGCCGGTGCCGGCGCGCGGTCTCCCACACCTTCTCCCCTTGGACCAGGCGGTTGTGCTGGCGCCACAGGTAGACCTCGCCCAAGTCCCGGAAGTACCAGCCGTTGGCGACGGCGCCGTGCTCGGACGGCGCGTTACCGGTGAGGAACGTGGACTGGACGGTGCAGGTGACGGCGGGCAGGACAGTGTCCAGGGGTGCCTGGCAGCCGCGCTCGGCGAGTGCGCGCAGGCGGGGGGCGTGTTCGAGGAGGCGCGGGGTCAGCCCGACCGCGTTGACGACGAGGAGGCGTCGGTCCTTGGCCATGGGAAGCGGTCCCCTTTCTTGAATAACACGGTCGTAAGCGGCACGGTCGTCTACAGCACGTTGGGCGTCAGCGGTCACATCGGTGTCAGCCCGAGGCCGAGCAACCGGTCGCGGGCCCAGCCGACTTCGGCGGCGATTCCGGCGATCAGCCCCTCCTCACCCACCGGCCTGCGGTCCTCCGGCAGCACCGACCAGGTGTAGGTCTCCACCTCGACGTGGTCGGTGCGCGCGCCATCGGGACCGAGCAGCTGGGCAAGGCTGTCGGTGAGGTGGTCGGTGGTGCCGCGCAGCGGGGCGCCGACGGGGGCGTGCAGGGGCACATGGAAGTGGGTGCGCCAAGGGCCGTCCCCCGCCAAAGGGTTCGTCCCGGACAGCGCTTCTGGCAGGTCGTCGCGGCTCTCCTTGCGCTTGCCGACGAGTTCGCGCGTCTGGTGCAGGAAGCGGTCCTCCGCGAAGGCGCCCAGCGCCGCACGGGCGTCGGAGTCCGCGGGTTCAGTCACTTCGACGGCGGCCGAGGCCTGGACCTTGACCACCGGGAGCCCCATGTCGGAGAGCAGGTCCAAGGACGCCTTCGGATCCTCGAACTCCGTCGCGGTGTGGCAGGTGTCCACGCACACGCCGATGTGCAGGGGGCGTGCGGCCAGCTGGCGGGCGGCGTCCCGGGTGGTCTCGATGACGCACCCGGGTTCCGGTTCGAGCCCCACCCGCACCGGACGGCCCTGGGCGGCCAGGTCGGACAGCACGTCGGACAGCTCACCCAGGTGGCGCCGGGCCCGTTCCCACCGTTCCGGGTCCCAAGGCTCGCGCCACGCCAGCGGCAGGGTGGAGACGCTGCCCCGCGCTGCGTCGTCGGGCATGAGGCGGGCCAGGACCCGGGCGCAGTCCACGGTGTAGTCGAGCCGGGCCCGTTCGGTCCAGTCCGGGCTGTACACGGAGTGCTTGACTACGGGTGCGTGGAAGCCGGTGTAGGGGAAGGCGTTGAGGGTGACGGTCTCCAAACCGGCCTGTTCCAGCCCTTTCCGCAGCCGGTCGGTCTTGGCGGGGTCTGCGGCGAGTTCGCGGGCCAAGGGGGCGGGCAGCCACAGGCCGAGGCCGAGGCGGTCGGTTTCCAAGGCTGCCCGCACGCCCCCGCCGAACGTCCGGATCTGCTGGAGGACGCCGTCGAGGTCCTCGGCGGGGTGGACGTTGGTGCAGTACGCCAGGTGGACGACGGTGCCGTCGGGGTGCAGGAACCTCACGTGCCACCACCCCCGTCCGGGCGCTCGCCGCTATCCGGCCGTTCGCCGCGCAGGATCGAGTTCCCGGAGAAGGTGGTCCCAGCTGCGGCGCCGTCACCGCCCTCCAAGAGCAGCCGACCGCTCTGGGCGAAGAACTCCACCGGGTTGCGCCAGAGCACGCGGTCCACCTGGTCCTCGGTGAAGCCCGCCGCGAGCATCGCCTGCCCGGTGTAGAGGGTGGTCAGCGGGTCGCTGTGGCCCCAGTCCGCCGCGGAGTTGACCACAGTCCGGTCGAGCCCGAACTCGGAGAGGATCCGTACCATCCGCTCGGGGTCCATCTTGGTGTCGGGGTAGATGGAGAAGCCCAGTGCACAGCCCGAGTCGCGCACCATCGCCACGGTGGTCTCGTTGAGGTGGTCCACGAGCACCCGCTCCGGGGCGATCCCGGACTCCTCGACCAGGCGGAGGGTGTGCCGGGTGCCCTCGACCTTGTCCCGGTGCGGTGTGTGCACGAGCACCGGGAGTTCGAACTCCTTCGCCAGTTCCAGCTGGTGGCGGAAGGCCTTCTCCTCTTCCGACGTCCGGGAATCGAAGCCGACCTCGCCGACCGCTACCACCCCGTCCTTGGCCAGGTAGCGGGGCAGGATGTCGAGCACCCCGGACAACCGGGGGTCGTTGGCCTCCTTGGGGTTGAGCGCGATCGTGCAGTGGTGCCGGATACCGAACTGCGCGGCTCGGAATCGCTCCCATCCGACGAGGCCGTCGAAGTAGTCGCGGAAGGAACCCGTGCTGGTGCGCGGCTGGCCCAGCCAGAAAGCCGGTTCGACCAGGGCGCGTACCCCGGCCTCGTACATCGCCTGGTAGTCCGCGGTGGTCCGCGAGGTCATGTGGATGTGCGGGTCGAAGATACGCATGAGGCCTCCTTGTGGTGCTCGGGGAAGCGGTCCAGGACGGCGAGGGCATCGGCCGGTACGGCCCGGCCCGCCCGTTCGCGTTCGCGGGCGAAGTCCGCGCACATGCGGGCCAGCTCGGCGTCGGCACGGTCGGCCAACCCCGCCACCAGGCGCAGTGGGACCCCGACGAACAGGCACTTGAGTACGGTCTGGCGCCAGGAGTGGTCGTCGAGCAGGACCTGGGCCCCGCTGGCTGCCGCCGCCGCGACCAGCCGGGTGTCGTTGGTCCGCATCGCGTCCGCCAGCAGTGTGCGGACGGTGTCGGCCGCCTCGGGCACCTCCAGTACCCCGGCGTCCAGCGAGTCCAGCCCGTACAGGACCGCGCGCCGTTCGTCGGCGTCGCCGTACTCGTAGAGGTCGTGCACTTCCAAGGCCAGGTCGCCCGGTGGCAGGACCTCCGACAGCGCACGGAGCAGCTCCACGCGCACCAGGTCCTCGAGCGCGGGTCCCTCGGTGCCGGTGGGGTCGCCGGAGGGGCCGGGGCTGCGGGCGACCCGGCGGGCGGCGGCGGGGAAGAGCACCGCGATCCTCCGGGGCCGTTCGGACACCTCGGTGCGCAGTTCGGCGAGGACCGCACGGGCGTCGGGGGCGAGGACGTCCAAAGCGCCCAAGGTGTCACGCGCATCCGGGGGCTGGCTCCCGTCCATCGGGGTCACGTCCCCTCCCGGGCCCGGGCCCCCTCGCGGGCCGCCCTCTCCCTGACCAGTTCCCAGGCCGCGTCGAGCGCCCGTTTGGAGCGCTCGGCGACGAGGGGCGCAGCGTGTCCGTGCCGTGGCAGTTCGACCGCGGCCAGGCCCGTGTACCCGGCCCGGTCCAAGGCCCCCAGCACGCCGGGCAGGTCGATGTCGCCCTCACCGAACTCCAGGTGTTCGTGCACGCGGGGGCGCATGTCGTCGAGTTGTACGTTGGCGATGAGCGCCCCGGCGCGCGCGACCGCGCCCTCGGGGCCGTCCGGTTCGTTGCACACCCCGTGCCCCACGTCGAGGGTCACCCGGAGCCGCTCGGGGTCTCCGAGTCTGCGCCGCAACTCCAGCACGTCCGCCAACCGCTCCGCGAACATGCCGGGCTCCGGCTCGAAGGCGAGGTCCACCTCGTGCTCATCCGCCGCGACCAGTACCTTCTCCACACCCGAGGTGAGCCGGTCCCACCCCTGCTCGGAGCCGGCCCCCTCGGGAAGGATGCCGGACCAGAAGGACACCGCTTCGGCGCCCAGTTCCGCGGCGATCCGGACCGACCGGCGCAGCAGGTCCACCCGCACGTCGCGGTCATGCTCCGAGACGAGTGTGGGTTCGTGTTTGCGGCGCGGGTCCAGGAGGTACCTGGCTCCGGTCTCCACGACCACCGCCAGATCCAGCGCGGACAGCCTGCGGCCGAGCGCGCTCACCCGGGCTTTCACGTCCAGGGAGAACGGGTCGAGGTGCGGGTGGTCCAGGGTCAGGCCGACCCCCTCGTAGCCGAGGTCGGCGATGATCGCCAAGGCGTCGTCGATCCGGTGGTCCCAGAAGCCGTTGGTGCCGTAACCGAACCTCATGTCACCGACACCGCCTTGGACGCCTTTGCGGCCACGGGCGCGCCGACCGCGAGCGCGCAGGCCGTCCCCGGAGCCCCGTACCGGGACAGCAGGGCCGCCTGGAGCGGGATCATCCCCCGGATTCCCACGCCCGTCGCGGACCGGGCGTTCTCGGCGACCGGTTCGGCCAGGGCCCGGCACTGGACCAGGCCGACGGTCGCGGCGAAGGCGCCCGCGAACCCGCCCGCCGCCACCTCCGACACCGAACCGCGCACGGTGTCGGGGGCTGTGCGGGACGGGTAGGCGGCCACCGCTGCCCCGGCCAGGGTGCAGGCGAGGGCCGCGGCGGCGGTCCCGGGCCGGGTTCCGTGCACCTCGCCCCGGCTCAGCGCGGTGACCCCCAAGGTGTGCACGGCCATGGCCAGGGCGGGTCGTGCGGCCTCGCGCGGGCGCTCACCCGCGCCGAGCAGCACGTCCAGGCCCCGGTTGGCCGCCATGCCCAGCGGGGACAGCGGGGTGGGTTTGAGGACCAGGTCGTAGGTCCACACGGAGGCGGCGAGGGCGGAGGCGACCAGCGCTGAGCGGCGCCCGCCGGCCAGCGCGGCCGCGCCCACCCCGGCCGCCGTGAGCCCGGCCGCGATCCCCAGGGCCTGGCCCGGTCCCACCGCCCCCGAGGGGATGGGGCGTTCCGGGCGCTCGACCGCGTCCAAGTCGCGGTCGGCGTAGTCGTTGAGGGCCATCCCCGCCCAGTACATGCACACCGAGGACACCGGCAGTGCCCAGGTGCGTGGTTCGCGCAACCGTCCGGCGGCCGCGGCCCCGGTGAGCGAGTCACCGAGGACGGTCAGGGCCGCGGGCAGGCGCACGAGCCGGGCCAGCTCACGGAGTCCGGGTTTCGCTGGCGTTCGGCCGGTCATCGGCGCTCCCCTCCGTCCGGTGCGGCGCACCACTCGGTCAGTGCCCGCCACTGCTCGGACAGGCCGTGCACGCCACTCCCGGCCGGGTCCTTGAAGAAGAAGCCCAGCTCCGGCACGGGACCGACCCGGCCGGTCCGGTGTGCGTGGGCGGCCAGCCGCGCCAGGTCCAGGACCAGCGGCGCGGCCAGCGCGGAGTCATAGCCCGACCAGGTGAACTGGAGGGTCATCCGGGTGCCGAGGAATCCCTCGAAGGACACGTGGTCCCAGGCGGTCTTGGCGTCGCCCAGGTCGGGCACGTAGTCGATGTGCAGGGGCCCGTCCACCGGGTGCCCCAGCAGGTGCTCCAGGCCTCGGGCCTTGGAAGAGGTCTTGCTGTCGTTGCTGTCCGGGTCGGCGAGGGTGGCGCCGTCGCCGCCGCCCAGGAGGTTGGTGGACGACCACGAACGCACGCGCAGTGCCCGCGACGCGAACATCGGCGCGAGCGCGCTCTTGACCAGGGTCTCCCCGGTCTTGCCGTCCGAACCGGCCCACGGCAGGCCCAGGCGCTCGGCCAGGGCCGCCAGGGCGGCCGGGCGCGGCCCCGCGTTGGGGGTGAACTCCACGAAGGAGCACCCCGCCCGCAGGGCCGCGTAGGCGTAGGCCGAGCTCGCCGGAACCCGGGCGGTCCCCGCGTCCAGGGCCGTCTCCAAGAGGTCGGCCTCGGCGAGCTCAGCGGCCTGTGTCGGAGGCGGTTCGGTACTGGACAGGTCGATGACCACGACGCGTTCCACGGCCTCGCGCTCCGCGAACGCGCGCAGGTCGTGCTCCAGCCGGTCCACGTGGCACCGGCCCAGCCCTTCGGGGCGGGGCTCCAGGCCTTTGCGGATCCGCCGGTCCACCGCGTCGAGTTCCTCCTCGAAGGCCTCGGGCAGATGCGGTGGGATCACACCGGACCTGGCCAGTGGTTCCGCGCTCTTGGCCAGATGGGTGCTGGAGACGTCGTGGCCCCCGAAGACCAGGTCACCGAGTTCGGGCAGGTCCGCTCCGGCGAACTCGGGGCGTTCGGTGACGCACCCCGTCCGCTCGGCGGCGCCCGCCCGTACCGCCAGGGCGCCCAGGACGGCCGTGGTGGCGACCGAACCGCGCGCCCCGACCAACCACACTCCGATGCGTGTCATGCAGCTCCTCTGTCAGCTGGTCGTCGTGTCAGGTGGCCTTCGGCCAGCTGGCGGTGGTGCCAACCGGCCGTCGGCGGCCTCCTGTCAGTGGTCGTCGTGTCCGGGGGCCCCGTCTTCGCCGTCGCCCACGGCCTCGTCGCCGTCCTCCGCGTCGTCGGGTTCGAGGGCGCCGCTGCCGGGCTCGGCGGGCAGGTAGAGGTGGATGTGGCCGTGCCCGGCCTCGATGCTGACCACGTCGAGCTGGGTGGCCGACACGGACCAGGCCGTGATCGCTTGGTCGCGCAGGTCCGCGGCGAGCTCGAGCAGCTCCAGCTGCTCGGCACCGTCGGCCTGGATCGCTGAGTTGTAGGCGGTCAGCGCGGACCCGAGCAGGTCGACGGAGCCGCTCAGGCCGGTGTGGGTGATGTTGAAGCCGGTCTCGCCGGAGTCGGCGTGGTCGAAGTGCGCACCGGCGTTCCTGACGGTGCTGTGCCAGTCGTCGACCTCATCGGTGTCGGGGAAGTCCTCGGAGGGCGCGGACCCGTCCGCGGGCAGCACCTCGTTCAGGGACTCCAGAACGGGTAGCACCTCGTCGTGCGCCGCCCTGGTGTGTTCGATCAGGTCCGCGACCTGGTCGACGTGGCGCTCCTCGGCGGAGGCCTCCAGTTCGGCCACGCGCTCCGGGTCCGGTGTGACCTGGTCGTCCCCTCCCATGAAGACGAACACCACCGCGGCGACAACGGCGCCGACCAGCAGAACTGATCCGCCGGTCAGCCACCAGGTGGTGTGGGTGGAATCCACGGAGTGGACCTTCTCGGTCGTGTCCGGGGACGCCTTCTCGCTCTTAGCGGAGGCTCGCTTCCTCTGCTCCTGCTCGGTGCTCACGGGCACCTCCTGTCAGGTTGACACTTGCCGGGTTGCGGGCGGCGTGTGCCGTGCGAACGACGCCGCGGGGGTGCGGCGGGGCCGGTGCTCCCGGCCCCGCCACGGTTCGCCGTGCTAGCAGGGACTAGATCCGGGTCAGGCGGTACTCAGGGCCCTGAGCCCGTCGGCCAGGTCCAACAACTCCTCTCGTGCGTTGTCGTCGGCAACGGTCTCGACGACCGCGACGAAGCGGTCGACGGACCGGTCGGCCTGGGCCGGTCGGCCGACGTCGGTGTGGTGCTCGCCGAGCTCCAGCTGCGGGGTGAGCCGCCGCTCCTCGGAGTTGGTCAGGCCGCCCTCTTCGGTGAGCGCGTCGACCCGCTCCTGGACCTCGCCGAAGGTGGTCGGCTCCGTGTCGTCCTCGAGGTCGGTGACCTGGACGTCGCGGAACCAGACGAGGTCGTCGTCACCGTGGTTCTGCAGCCCGATGTGCCCGGACGACAGGTCCCGGTCGGGTTCGGTGCTCTCGAACTCGTTGACCAGTTCGCCGTTGATCCAGACACGGATCATCGGGTCCTCGACCTCGATCTCCATCGTGTTCCACTCACCGACGTCCTCCGGGTGGGAGTCCGCGGCCTGGAAGCTGTAGATGGCGCCGGTCTGGGCGATCGGGTCGCCGTCGGGCGCCCCGTACGGGTCGATCTGGACCTCGTAGCCTTCGTCGACCGCGACCCAGGGGTCGTCGTCCGGGTCGGGGAACCCGACGAAGACGCCGGAGTTGTCGGTCTCCTCGTGGGTGAGGTAGTCCAGCTTCAGCCGGAAGGAGTCGAGTTCCTCCTCGTGCCAGAGCAGGCCCATCCCGCCGGCGGTCTGCAAGACGCAGCCGTCGCCCTCGTCGACGATGTCGAAGCCGCCCGGACCGGCCATGTTCCAGCCGTCCAGGGACTCCCCGTCCCACAGGGCGCGGTAGCCGTCGTCCACGTTGGGCGGATCGCACTCGGTGGGATCGGACTCGTCGCCGACCGTGATCGAGTGCGTGGACGAGGAACCGGTCTCACCGTCGCCGTCGGTGGCGACCGCGCTGACCGAGTACTCGCCCTCGTCCGCTTCTTCCCAAGAGGCCTCGTACGGGCTGTCGGTCACCGTGGCGACCGCCTCCCCGTCGACGAGGAACTCGACTTCCTCGATGCCGGCGTCACCGTGGTCGGTGACCTCCGCGGCGAGTGGGACGTCCTCGCCCGCCTCGTAGGTCGCGCCGTCCTCCGGGCTGGTCAGCTCGGTCTCGGGCCCTTCGCCGTGTCCGCCGTCGTGGTCGGCGTCCACCTCGAAGTAGTTGAGGTTGAACAGGTCTTCGTCCGTGTCCTCGTTGGCGAACACGAGGAACAGCTCGAACGTCCCGCCCGGGTCGCTCACCTCCATGGTGACGTCGGTCCAGTCCTGCCAGCCGCCGGTGGGCTCGACATCGACGCTGCCGAGCACCTCGCCGTCGGGCGCGTCAGCGCGGGCCTCGATGGCGCCGCCCTCCCCGTCCGAGCCCACACGGAAGTCGATCTCCTCGACCCCGTGCAGGTTGACCGGGTCGTAGGAGACCCAGTCACCGTCACCGATGCCGCCCAGGTTGCGCAGGCCGCCCTCGGAGTCCTCCGTCTCCTCGGTCTGGACGCCTTGGCTGTCCGAGAAGTACTGGGCCTGCATGCGCGCCGGGTTCAGCGTGATCCCGTCGCTTCCGGTCAGCGCGGGCGCGTCGTCCCCGCCCTGGTCGGTGTACTCGGCCTGGAGGACCCAGAAGATGTTCATGTCGTGGCCGTGGGCGCTGTCGGTGCCGGTGGCGCTCACGTCCTCGCAGCTGTCGTACTGGGTCCAGGGGTGGGCGTGGGTGTCGTGTCCGAGCGAGGAGGTGACCTCCACCTCGTCGCAGTCGATCCCGTCGCCGATGGATCCGTCCTCGGCGTCCTCAACGGACACCTCGAACGGGATCTCGTCGCCCCAGTGGAAGAACGAACCGTCGTGCGGGGTGTCGAAGGCGACCTCGGGCTCGGTGTTGCCCGCCGTGATGGCCACGGTGGCCTGGCCCGTGCGCTCCTCCTCGTCCGTGACCGTGAGGTTGACCGTGTACCGGCCCTCCTCCTCGAAGGTGTGGGTCGGGTTGACCTCGGTCGAGGTCTCGCCGTCATCGAACGACCACTCGTACTCGATGGCCTGGCCACCCGGGTGGTGCGAGTCCTCACCGGAGAACTCCACGGTCAGCGGTGCGGGGCCGGAGGTGGTGTCGGTGTCGATGCTGGCCACGGGGCTGTCCCCGGCGCCGGTGTAGTCGATGCGGGAGATCGCCGAGTCCTCGGACCCGCCGAACCAGCCCGAACCGTACTCGAGCACGTACAGCGCGCCGTCCGGGCCGAACTCCATGTCCATGGGGTTGGCCAGGTCGATGTCCGGCACGGTGTCGGTGATGTCGAGGATCCCGCCGTCGTCGTCCAGGTGGACCTGCTTGATCCACTGGCGGGTCCACTCGTAGAGCAGCGGAATGCCGTCGTAGTACTCGGGCCACTTGTTGTCCGACTCCAGGTCGGGGTCGAAGTGGTAGGCGGGACCGCCCATGGGGCCGCCGCCGCCCTCGCCCAGGTGCGGGAACTCCTCGGATTCCTCGTAGCTGTACCAGATCGGGGCGGGCGTGACCGGGGGCAACTCCTCGAGGCCGGTGTTGAGCGGTGAGGTGTTGACCGGCGCGTCGCAGTCGAACGGCTCACCCGAGGTCTCGGTCTCGTAGTCGTAGTCGATGTAGGCGGAGTTGTCGCCGATGCAGTACGGCCAGCCGATGTTGGCCGCCTCCGTGATGTGGTGCCACGTCACCGTGTTCTCCGGGCCGCGGTCCGGGTCTGCCTCGGGCGCGTCCGGCCCGTAGTCGCCCAGGTAGACGCTGTTGTCGGTCTGGTCGACCGCGAACCGGAACGGGTTGCGCAGACCCATCGCCAGGATCTCCGGACGGGTGTCCTCGTCGCCGTACTCGTCGGTCGGGAAGAGGTTGCCGTCGGGGATGTCGTAGCTGCCGTCCTCGTTGACCGAGACGCGCAACAGCTTGCCGCGCAAATCGTTCGTATTGGCCGAACTGCGCTGGGCGTCGAAGGCCGGGTTGCGGTTCTCGCGCTCGTCGATCGGTGTGAACCCGTCGGATCCGAAGGCGCTGGTGTCGTCGCCGGTGGACAGGAGGAGGTTCCCGTCACCGTCGAAGTCGATGTCGCCGCCCACGTGGCAGCACATGCCGCGGGTGGCCTCGACCTCGAGGATCACCTCTTCACTGTCCAGATCGAGCTCCGGGGAGTCCCCGTCGGTCAGCTGGAAGCGGGAGAGGTTGTTGTGCGCCTCGTAGGGTTCGAAGTCCTCCCAGGTGCCCTCCTCGGGTGCCTCGCCTGACGGGACGCTGTCGATGACGGGCGCGTAGTAGAGGTACACCCACCCGTTGTCCTCGAAGTCCGGGTCCAGCGCCACGCCCTGGAGCCCGTCCTCGTCGTGGTCGTATACGGGGAGATCGGCGACGGTCTCGCTGCTGTAGGACTCCGGGGACCACAGGGACACCTCGCCGTCCCGGGAGGTGTGCAGGACCCGGCCGTCCGGCAGGACCGCCATGCCCATGGGCTCTCCGACGCTCTCCTCGCCTTGGGCCAGGGTCACTTTCTCGAAGTTGTCCCACTCGGTGGCGCCGCAGTCGCCCTCGGCCTGTCCGGCGGCCCATTCCAGGCCGCCCAACAGGTGGTCGGCGAAATCCTCCTCGGAGAAGGACTCGATGGTGTGGCCGCCGCCGGTGTACCAGGACTTTCCGCCGTCGAACTCCTGGCACCAGGCGATCGGGTGGTCGTAGCCCATCTGTCCGCCCGGGTCGACCTCGTCCTCGTAGGACTCCTCGTTCAGTCCCGCCAGGACGTGCACGTCACCGCGAGGGCTGGCGTCGAAGTCGTACCATTCGTCGTGCCGCTCCCAGCTGGCCGGGAGCATGTCGGTGGAGGGGTGGACGCGGTCGTTGACCATCACCTCGGCGTCTTGGGTGCCGGGCGGGTGGCTGGCGAAGTAGGCCCCGACCAGGTCGCCGTACCACTCCCAGTCGTAGTGGGTGTCGGAGGCCGCGTGGACGCCGACGTAGCCGCCACCGTCCTGGATGTAGTCCTCGAAGGCGGCCTGCTGGTCCTCGTCCAGCACGTCGCCGGTGGTGGAGAGCCAGATGACCGCGTCGAAGTCGGCCAGGTCCTGCTCGTTGAAGATGCCGGCGTCTTCGGTGTGCTCGGTCTCGAAGCCGTGCTCCTCGGCGAGGGCCTCGTACAGGGCCACGCCGTAGGGGATGGAGTCGTGTCGGAATCCGCTGGTCTTGGAGAAGATCAGGGCGTTGAACGAGTCCTGCTCGGTCTCGTCGGCCTGTGCCGGGACCGACGTCAGCCCGATGGCCAACGCGATGCTCGCCGTTATGGCGCCCAGCGCTCGTAGGGGTCTCTTGATCACGGGAAACCTCACCTGGGGGTGGGGGGTCGATGAGTCCGTGCGGCGTGCCGGCGCCGACGGCAGGGACGGTTACGCGTTCGCGGGACGACCGGGTGTCGGTCGGGTGCGGGCGCGAACCGTTGGGGAGTACCTGCTATCGCGTTCGGAAGCGGGGGGTGGCCGCCTCATCGGTGGCTCAGTCCACAGCGGCTCCTTTCGTCGGGGGCAAGGAACGGAGGAAGGACAGGCCGTCGACTGCGATCGCGTCCTGGGCGGCGGCGAGGGGACGCCACACGGACGCGGCCGTGTCGATGCTGGCATTGTCCGCTGCGAACGACTCGATGACCAGGGGGCCTGAGTAACCTGATTTGCCCAATGCGGTTACGGTCCGTGACCGCTCCAGGTGGTCGGCGCCTAGCGCCCCTCGGTCGTTCGCAGAAACTCGGGCATGGTGCACCCGGCCCGCCCGGGGCCGGTCTCCGCCCTCGACGGACGCCTCCGGCGCGGCTGCTCCGGTTCCCTTGGGGCGGGGGTCGGTGGTCATGACTCGTCTGCCTCTGGGGCGCTGGGGGAGGGCCCGTCGACGTCTGGGACTTCGACCCAGCGGCGCTCCTGCGCCGAGGCAAGGACGGACTCGGCGATAACGGCGGCCCGCAGTCCGTCGGCGAAGACGGGCAGGCCCTCGGGCTCCTTCCCGGAGATGGCGGCCCCGGTGTCCGCGATCAAGGCGTTGAAGCAGTCCTGGTACCCCTGCGGGTGGCCGACCGGGAGTGTGATGAAGCGAGCTGCGTCGGGGCTGAGCGCGGGGTCGTCGCGGGAGATGGTTTCGGTGCGCCCCCGTCCGCCCGCCCACAGGGTCTCGGGGCGTTCCTGGTCGAAGCGCAGTGAACCCTCGGTGCCCGACACCTCCAGCACGAGCTGGTTCTTGCGGCCGGGGGAGACCTGGCTGATCACGGCGCTGCCGACCGCACCGCGCCCGGTGGCGAACTGGAAGGTCACCAGGTCCTCGGTGGTGACCGCCCGTCCGCCGTTGGCGCCGCGGTTCTCGGCGATGCGCGAGGTCTGGGCGCTGACCGAGGTGATGCGGTCGCCGGTGACGAACTCGAGCATGTCGCACCAGTGCGAGCCGATGTCGCCGAAGGCCCGGGAGGGGCCGCCGACGTCCGGGTCGACGCGCCAGTTGTCCTCCTCCGGGTAGAGGAGCCAGTCCTGGAGGTAACCGCCGTGCGCGAGGCTGACCCGGCCTACGGCTCCGGCGGCGACCTGGGCGCGGGCTTCGCGGGCCATGGGGTGGAAGCGGTAGACGAAGGGGACGACGGCGACCCTGTCGGCCTCGTCGGCGGCCAGGGCGAGGCGCCGAGCGGTCGCGGCGTCGGTGGCCAGCGGCTTCTCGCAGACGACGTGCTTTCCGGCGGCGAGGGCGGCGAGGCTCAGTGAGGCGTGCAGGTGGTTGGGGGTGCACACGTGCACCACGTCCACGTCGGGGCTGTGGATGAGTTCGAGAGCGTCGGCGTGCGCCCTGGCGATGCCGTTGGCGGCGCGGAACCGCTCGGCCTTGGCGGAGGAGGATCCGGCGACCCCGACGACCTCGCCTCCCGAGGCGCGCACGGCGTGGGAGTGGACCCGGCCCATGAAGCCGGTTCCGATCACCGCGGCTCGGTAGGTCTCGGGGGTGCCCGGTCCGGATGCTGAGTGCTCATCCGGATTTGTGACCTTCTTCACTGACATGTCCGAGACGTTACGTCTGACTTATGTCGAAGGTCAAGCATAAGTTGCCTGATATGGGCAAATTAGATGGAGGTCAGTTGTTCAATAGATCCTGTGCTTCACTGGTCGCATGACGGAAGACGCGCTGACGGCCACGGAGGGACCGGGGGCGACACCCCTGCGGAACCCGGCCACCACGACAGCCGCGCCAGGTGCCGGAACCCTGCTCCGGTTGCTCCGCGACGGCAGACCACGAACCCGTTCCGAACTGGCCTCCGTTACCGGCCTGGCCCGATCCACGGTCACTCAGCGCGTCGACGCGCTCTTGGCCAGCGGCCTGATCGGCCCGGCCGGTGAGGCCGTATCGACCGGTGGCCGGCCGCCGACGACCTTCTCCTTCCAGCCCAGCGCACGGGTCGTCCTCGCCGCCGACCTCGGTGCCACGCACGCACGGCTGGCCCTCACCGACATGTCGGGGACCGTGCTCGCCGAGGACCGCGCGGACATCGACATCGCGCTGGGCCCCGAAACCGTCCTCGACTGGGTGGTGGAGCACGGTCGGGCCCTACTGGAGGGGGCGGGACGCACCACCGACCAGCTTCTCGGTTTCGGTGTGGGCCTGCCCGGCCCGGTCCAGCACTCCACGGGGCGCGCGGTCAACCCGCCGATCATGCCGGGCTGGGACCACTTCGACGTCGCCGGCTACGTGAACGAGAGCATCGCCCGGCCCGTGCTGGTGGACAACGACGTCAACATCATGGCGATCGGGGAGCACCACGTCGCCTGGCCCACCGCGAGCCATCTGCTGTTCGTCAAGGTCGCCACCGGTATCGGCTGCGGGATCGTCAGCGAAGGCAACGTCTACCGAGGTGCTCAGGGCGCGGCCGGGGACATGGGGCACATCCACGTCCCCAGCGGCGCGGACAAGCCCTGCCGTTGCGGCAACACGGGCTGCCTCGAGGCCGTGGCCAGCGGACACGCGCTCGCGGAGGCGCTCACCGAGGAGGGCGTCCCGGCCTCGGGCGCCCGCGACGTGGTCGAGCTGTCCCGCAGCGGATCCGTCCCGGCCCTGCGCGCGCTACGCCAAGCCGGACGCGACGTCGGGGAGGTCCTGGCCGCCTCGGTCAACATGTTCAACCCCTCGGTGATCGTCATCGGGGGCGCACTCGCCCAGGCCGGTGACCACCTGCTCGCCGGGGTCAGGGAGATCATCTACCAGCGGTCCCTGCCCTTGGCCACCGAGCACCTGAGCATCGTCTCGTCCAAGGCGGGGGAGGGCGCGGGCGTGATCGGTGCCGCCGTCATGGTCATCGAGCACTGCCTGAGCGCAGAGCACGTCGAGACCCTCGTGATGGGCGGCTGACCGGCCGGTCAGCCGCGGAGGGCACGCGAAGGGGGCGGGGTCCCTTCCGGGTCCCCGCCCCCTGTGGTGCTCTCGGGTGCTTGGTCAGTCCTCGCGGGTGCCGTAACGGGCACGGTCCTCCTCTGCCTTCTGTACCTTCGCGCGGGCGCGGGCGGCGTCGTACTCGGCGTCTTCCTCCATCGCGCGGTAGCGCGCGGGGTCGTACTCCCTCTGGCCCACGTCGGGAAGGACGCCCTCGTGCCGCAGTGCGCGGCCCGGACGCGCATCCGGCGTCTCCGGAACACCGCTGACGATCGAGCTCCGGCCGACCCCGCGCAGCAGCGAGGCGATCGCGAGACCGCACACCAGGTTGATCAGACCGGTGGCGACCTGGCTGGCGGGCTCGGCGCCCTGAGTGAAGGGCGCGACGGCCGCGATGGCCGTGGCCAGCCCTACGATCCAGCCGAAGAACGAGAGCGCTCGGGGCGCGGACATCAACAGCATGTGCAGCAGGGCGGTCGCCAAAAGAGCGATCACACCTGCCAGAAGCGCGTATCCGACCGTTCCGGCGTCACCGAGGTGACCCGCTTCCTCCGGCGCCAGTATGGGGACCCCGAAGACCCCTCGGACGACCAGGGTGCCCGCGAAGATGACCAGTGCGGCGACGATCGCGGTGGCCAGGCCACCTGACCAGAGCCGGGTCACATTGACGGCTCGTTCACTTCCGGTTTCGTTCATACCGATATCCCTAAATAGGGCTCGAACTCGGTCGTAGGCCACCTACCCGCAGCTCCGCAGCGGTAACCCACGCGTGGAACACTGTGGGTATGGCTCCTTTCGCGCACGCCCGCGTCGATCTCGACGCGATCACCTCCAACGCTCGGCTGCTCCGTGAGCTGGCCGCGGGGACACCCCTCATGGGTGTGGTCAAGGCCGACGGATACGGGCACGGGATGCTGCCCGCCGCGCACGCGCTGATCGAGGGCGGCGCGACCTGGTTGGGCACCGCGTTCATCAAGGAAGGGCTGGAGCTGCGTCGGGCCGGGATCACTGTTCCGGTGCTGTCGTGGATCATCCCGCCGGGCGAACCGGTGGGCGAGGCGATCGAGGCGGACATCGACCTCGGGGTGAGCGGCCGCGCGGTCCTCGACGAGGTCATCGCGGAGGCCCGCCGCCTGGGCCGGGCCGCCCGAGTGCAGCTGAAGGCCGACACCGGTCTGCACCGGGGCGGTGTCGACCAGGCGGACTGGGAGTCGGTGGTCGGTGCCGCCGCGCAGGCGGAGGAGGAAGGCGTTCTGAAGGTGAGCGGGGTGTGGTCGCACTTCGCCTGTGCCGACGAACCCGGGCACCCGTCGATCCGGGCGCAACTCGAGGTGTTCCACGAGGCGCTGGAGGCCGCGGACAAGGTGGGGCTGGCCCCCGAGGTCCGCCACATCGCCAACTCGGCCGCGCTGCTGACCCTTCCGGAGGCGCGTTTCGATCTGGTCCGCGGTGGAATTGCTAGTTACGGACTCTGTCCGATTCCCGATTACGACGTGCCCGGATTGCGGCCCGCGATGACCCTCGAGTCCAAGGTCGCCCTCACTAAGCGGGTGGCCGAGGGCAGCGGTGTCTCCTACGGTCACCGCTACTTCACCGAGGACGAGACCACGCTGGCCCTCGTGCCGTTGGGCTACGCCGACGGCGTTCCCCGGGCCGCCACCAACAAGGGCCCCGTCCTTCTCGGCGGCCGTCCCCGCGTCATCGCGGGAACAGTCTGTATGGACCAGTTTGTTGTCGATGTGGGAGACGACCCGGTGGAGGCAGGCGAGTACGCGGTACTGTTCGGCGATCCGAACGAGTATCCGGCCGTCCCGACCGCCGAGGACTGGGCCGAGGTCCTGGACACCATCCCGTACGAGATCGTCACGCGGGTCGGTGCCCGGGTGCCCCGCGAGTACGTCAGCGGGGGCCAACGCTCTCCCCGATAACGGTCACGAACCGCCTCCAACCCGCCTAACCTGGGTGAAGAGGGACCTCTAGGCGCGCTCGGTCGCCGCCCGACCACCACCGACACTGACGAGAACGATGACAGACACCACAGCCACCGCCACAGGCGCGCCCACCGTCCGAGCGGTCACGGCCGCGACGGACGAGGACATGCGCGTTCTCGGCCGTGACCTCGCCGCCCTCTCCCGCCCCGGAGACCTGATCATCCTCTCCGGGCCGTTGGGCGCGGGTAAGACCACCTTCACCCAAGGCCTGGGACAGGGCCTGAGCGTTCGAGGGCCGGTCACCTCGCCCACCTTCGTCATCTCCCGGATCCATCCCTCACTGGTCGGCGGACCCGCCCTCGTGCACGTCGACGCCTACCGGCTCGGCGGACCCGACGAGATCGACGACATCGACCTGGACATGACCCTCCCCGACTCCGTCACCGTCGTCGAGTGGGGAGAGGACGTGGCCGAAGGACTGGCCGACGACCGGCTGGAGATCCGGATCGAGCGCCATCCCGACGACACACGCATCGTCCATCTGCGCCCGGTCGGCGCCCGGTGGGCCGACATCGACCTGCCCGGCAGCGCAGCCGGCAACGGATAGGCGGACACCCGTGCTGCTCTTGGCCTTCGACACCGCCACCCCCGCGGTGACCGCCGCCATCGGCGAGACCGCCCCCGACGGTGCCTTCACGCTGCGCGCCAGTGCGAGTTCGGTGGACGCGCGCCGCCACGGCGAACTCCTCACACCCACCATCCAGGGCCTCCTGGACGAGTCGGGGCTGGTCCTGAGCGACCTCGACCACATCGCGGTCGGCACCGGCCCGGGCCCCTACACGGGCCTGCGGGTCGGCCTGGCCACCGGCCACGCCCTGGCCGACGCCCTGGGCGTCCCCTGCCACGGGGTCGCGACCCTGGACGCGCTGGCCTTCGCGACCAAGCGGACGGCTCCGTTCCTGGGCCTGACCGACGCCCGCCGCAAAGAGGTGTTCTGGGCGCGCTACGACGACCACCTCACCCGCGTGGGCGAGGTGCGCGTCGACCGGCCCGCCGAGATCGACACCGAGGGCCTGCCGCTGGTCGGGGAAGGGGCCCGGATATACGCCGAGGCGCTCGGCCAAGAGGTTCAGGAACCGCTGCTCCCGGACGCGGCCGCCATGGCCGAACTGGCTCTCCTCCGGTTGCACAGCGGGGAGAGCCTGCCCGAACCCAACCCCCTCTACCTGCGCCGTCCCGACGCGATCGCGCCCGGCGCTCCGAAGAAGGTCCGACAGTGGGTGAAGTAAACGCGCGGGTGCGCCTGCGCCCGATGACGACCGACGACGTGCCGGCCGTCATGGTCCTGGAACGCGCCCTGTTCCCGGAGGACGCCTGGAGCGAGGGCATGCTCCGCGACGAGTTCGGCGAGACCGCCAGCCGCCACTACGTGGTGGCCGAGTCCGACGGTGCCGTCGTCGGCTACGCCGGGCTGCGGTTCGTCCCGCCCGAGGGCGACGTGCAGACCATGGCCGTCACCGAGAGCGTCTGGGGACAGGGGGTCGGGCGCGCCCTGCTCACCGAACTCCTGAACCAGGCCGAGGCGCGCGGTGTCACCCACATGTTCCTCGAGGTGCGCTCGGACAACCCGCGCGCGCAGGACCTGTACAAGCGCTTCGGCTTCGAGGCGATCGGTGTGCGCCGGGGCTACTACAAGGGGGCGGACGCGATCGTCATGCGGCGCGTCGCGGAGAAGGGGAGCCATGAGTGAGCCGTTGATCCTGGGGATCGAGACGTCCTGCGACGAGACCGGTGTGGCCCTGGTCCGCGGCTGCGAACTGCTCGGCGACTCGGTTGCCTCCAGCGTCGACCAGCACGTGCGCTTCGGCGGTGTCGTGCCCGAGGTGGCCAGCCGCGCCCACCTCGAAGCGATGACGCCCACCGTGCACCGGGCCTTGGACAACGCGGGGGTGAAGCTGTCCGACGTCGACGCCGTCGCCGTCACCGCGGGTCCCGGTCTGGCCGGTGCGCTCCTCGTGGGGGTCTCCGCCGCCAAGGCCTACGCCATGGCGCTCGGCAAACCGCTGTACGGGGTCAACCACCTGGTTGGACACGTCGCCGTCGACCAGCTGGAGCACGGGCCCCTCCCCAAACCCTCGATCGCCCTCCTCGTGTCAGGCGGCCACACCTCCCTTCTGCTGGTGAACGACCTCGCCACCGACGTGGTGTCGCTCGGTGACACCGTCGACGACGCGGCAGGTGAGGCCTACGACAAGGTCGCCCGGCTGCTGGAGCTGCCCTATCCGGGAGGGCCGCCCATCGACAAGCACGCCCAGCGCGGCAATCCGAAGGCGATCCGTTTCCCGCGCGGCAAGTGGGGCGACGGGACCTACGACTTCTCCTTCTCCGGGCTCAAGACCGCGGTCGCCCGCCACGTGGAGGACTCCGACCGCAAGGGTTACCCGCTCGTGGTCGCCGACATCGCCGCCGCCTTCCAGGAGTCGGTGGTGGACGTGCTCACCCGCAAGGCGGTGGACGCCTGCGTCGAACACGGGGTGAGCACCCTGGTGATCAGCGGCGGGGTGGCGGCCAACTCCGCGCTGCGCTCCCTGGCCGAACAGCGCTGCCAGGAGGCCGGGATCGAACTCCGCGTCCCCCGTCCCCGTCTGTGCACGGACAACGGCGCGATGATCGCCGCCCTCGGCGCCGAGGTGCTCTCCGCAGGGATGCCTCCGTCGTCCCTGGACCTGGCCACGGACACCTCCCTCCCGGTGGGCTCCCCGCTGGCCGTGTAGTCGAACCGTTTCCCTGGGGCCCCGCCGATCCGTACCGGACCGGCGGGGCTTCTTGGTGCTTGGGGGCCGGTGGTGCGCACCCTGAAAGGTTGCCGATAGCGGCCGGGAGCGTTTCTCCGCACCATTGAGGTCCGCGCGGTCGCCGGTGACGGGGCGGCGTGCGCGGCCGGAAGGGAGGGTGCTGTGTTCATCGTTCTGGGATTGCTCGGGGTAGGCGGGATCATCGCCCTCTTGGTCTTCGGTGAGGAACTGATGTTCGGTGTGGGCTGTGTGCTGAGCATCCTCACGCTGGCCGCGGTGGTCGTGGGCATCTACGCCCTCACCCAAGGGGACCTGGAAACCGCGCTCATCTGCTTGCTGGCCTTCCTCGTGCTCGGATTCGTCAGCCGGTTCACCATGTTCTTCGACATTTGACCGGGACTAGAACCCGGCTCGGTCGGCGTGGTTGGGTACGGGTATGTTCGCTATCACCGCAGCACACATCTCGTTCGACGACCCGCTCTCCGGGCTGGAGGCGGGCGAGCGCCCGGACCCCGAACCCCGTGAAGGGTGGACGACGGTCCGGGTCAGGGCCGCCTCGCTCAACCACCACGACATCTGGAGCCTGCGCGGGGTCGCGCTGGGCGAGGACCGGCTGCCGATGATCCTGGGCGGGGACGCCGCCGGGGTCGACGAGGACGGCAACGAGGTCATCGTGCACGGGGTGGTCACCGAGCCCGCCAAGCCCGGCAAGACCCCCCGGTACTCGCTGCTCTCCGAGGTCTACGACGGAACCCTCGCGGAGAAGGTGCTGGTTCCTAGGGAGAACCTGGTGCCGAAGCCCCCCGAGCTCTCCTTCGAGGAGGCCGCGTGCCTGCCGACCGCGTGGCTGACCGCCTACAGCATGCTGTTCGGCAAGTCCGACCTGCGGCCCGGCTCCACTGTGCTCGTGCAGGGCGCTGGGGGAGGGGTCTCGGTGGCGCTGATCAAGCTGGCCA
Source organism: Nocardiopsis oceani (assembly GCF_054777395.1). Classification (NCBI taxonomy): domain Bacteria; kingdom Bacillati; phylum Actinomycetota; class Actinomycetes; order Streptosporangiales; family Nocardiopsidaceae; genus Nocardiopsis; species Nocardiopsis oceani. The sequence goes on along the minus strand of NZ_BAAHAR010000022.1, from coordinate 38,730 downwards.
GCCAGGTCGGGCACCGGGTGTACGTCACCAGCCGGAGCGAGGAGAAGCGGGCCAAGGCCCTGGAACTGGGCGCATACGCCGCGGTTCCGTCCGGCGAGCGCCTGCCGGAGAAGGTGGACGCGGTCTTCGACTCGGTCGGCCAGGCCACCTGGAAGCACTCGATCCGAGCGCTGAAGCCGGGCGGCGCCATCGTCACCTGCGGTGCGACCAGCGGGGACGCCCCCTCCGCCGAGCTCACCAGGGTGTTCTTCCTCCAGCTCCGGGTGCTGGGTTCCACCATGGGCACCAGGGAGGAACTGGCGGCCCTGGCGGAGATGTGCGTGCGTACCGGTGTTCGGCCGGAGATCGACCGGGTGCTGCCGTTGAAGGACGCGCGCGAGGGCTTCCGGGCGATGGCCGACGGGGAGCTGTTCGGCAAGGTCGTCTTCACTCCCTGACGGGTGTCCGCCCGCCTGTCCGGGGAGGAGCCGGTGCCGGGTCGGAGCCCTGGGCTAACGGGGCAGTTCGATCAGGCGCGGTGGAGTGCCGGGCTGTTCGTGCAACGGCCTACTGCTGCCCTCTGCTAGCGCCGCACGGACCCGACCAGCGATCCAGTCGGGGGCGCCGACCAGCTCCTCGCCCCTAAGCAGGGGGACACGGGCGACCACTGTGCCAGGGGCGTCGAGTACCTCTACGGTGACCTCGGCGGACTCCGATGCCTGGTCCGCTTCCACGGAGAGCAGGTTCAGGCGCTTCATATGCCAGTGAGTGGAGTCGATGGAGAGCTGGTCCAGGAGCCAGGCGTAGCGCACCCGGACGGGGGCGTGCGCATGGGGCGCCCAGAACTCCCCCTCGTGTCCGGGGAGAGCCGCCCTCACCTCACGGCCAGGGGCGGCACTCCCCAGGAGTCGGCGGAGGTCCTCTGCGTCCGTGTCGGCGCCGGGGGAGACGCGGGTCGCGGGCCCCCCGTCCCAAGCCGCGTGCAGTAGGGCCGGTGGGCCGGATACGTCCAGGGGTGACAGGAGGACGGCGGGGTCTGCCCGTTGGAGGGTCGCGCACGCGGCCATGAGCGGCACCCACCACTCCACGTGCGGCCAGCGCTCGGACGGGCGCAGCGGTTCTGCGTGGTATGGCATCGGCCCTCCCGGTCGCGACTGCGGGTGTGCGGCCGTAGGCGGCCGCACACCCGGGCGGCTAGATGTTCAGAGCACCGCGTACCCAGTCAGGGCAACGGTCTCCGGTCTGCTCACAGTAGGCGTTGAAGGCCCCCATGGGCTCGGTGGAGTGGGATGGGATGCGGAAGTCCACGATGGCGCGGACGGTCCGTGTATCCAGGACCTGGCACTCACGCCACCAGAACCAGCCGGTGCACTCGACTTCCCAGACTTCCGCGCGGTAGCGGTACGTAGTGCCGCCCGGAGGCTGCTCTTGTTCCTTGGTGTGGTTGGGCGGAGGGCTGGCGTTGGTGAACGGGTGGCGTGTGACCGTGCGGACCGCCTCCATACTCAGGTTGTGCTTCTGGTCGATTTTCTCCGCGCCGGAGCCCCTGCCGGTGGAAGGGTTGTAGTGACCCTGCCGCCAGATCACCGTGTCGCCCTCGACGTCGTCCCACTGGCTCAGTACATCGTCGGCCTGGGTAGGCTCCTGTTCCTCGACGTCAGGCACGACCCCGTCGGCCAGGAGCCCGATATCGGCCTCGTCCACGCCTAGGTTCTCTAGTTCTTCCAGGGCGAAGGTGTCTTCCGGGAGTTCCTCGCCAGTCGCGAAGACCCCGAACGAGACAGCGTCCCCAGCGGTTTCAGGGGCGGTCTCCGCATGAGCCGGAGCGGTGGACAGGATCATCATCGCGACACAGGCGCCGCCGAATACGGTCGAGGAAAATGAGGATGGCTTCACGTTGCACTTTCGTTCGATTGGACAAGTCGGCGAGATGCTAGGTGAAGTGGTTTTCCAGTGGCAATTCTGCGATGCGAAAATCCCATACTGGGCGGGATTTGGTGGCTTCCTTGGAGGTGTTTTGGGCTGCTTTGAGCTGCGAAGAGGTCTGGAGATCGGGGTTTCGGCCAGGCCTTTGAGTGCGATTTTCTGGAAGCGTGGCCGAAGTCGGCCACGGGGGATCCGCGTATATAATTCCTGCTCGGTAGAGCTCTTGCTGAATTGCCACGAAAAACCGCAGGTGATTCGGTGTTGACGCGCTCGTCCGCAGTGGAGGGGGAATGTGCGCGGGGTGGCCGGCAGCAGGGCCTACGGCAGCAGCGCGGTGGAGAGCATGTCGACGAGCTGCTCAGCGGCGGCCGCGGTGTCGTAGTCGGGGTCGGCGAGCTGCTCGGTCACGATCGCGTCGACGGCGCCGCCAACGATGATTGCGAGAGTGCGCAGGTCCGGCACGGTGCCGCCGGCCCGGTCGCCGCGCGCCGACGCGAGGAGCCCCGCTAGGGGTCCCCAGCGCTCGCTGGGTTCGTGTCCTCCCTCGTCGTGTGTCCTCGCCTCGATGATCACGCGGGTGTGCCCGGGGTTGTCCCGCAGGTAGCCGATCATCGCGCGGATGTAGGCGGCCGGAGCCCGCTCGGGTCCGGCCTCCTCGACGGCTGAGCCCACGCGCCCGACCAGTGACTCCAGGACGTGCTCGTAGGCCGCGCGGACGACGGCCGACTTGGAGGGGAAGTGGTAGAGCACCGCTGCCTTGGTGATGTCCGCGCCGGCGGCGATGCGGGAGAGGGAGGTCCCGCCGTAGCCGTGTGCGGCGATCTGTTCGACGGTGACCTCGATGAGCTGTGCCCTGCGTGCCTTCTCGGTCAGGGTGAGTTCTCTTCGGCCCCGGTCCCGGGCACCGGATCGCACTTTTGCCATGATCAGGATTCTACCGTACGGTTGAATTATTAACCGATCGGTTAGGAGTCGGGTGTGGGTGCCGGATTATCAGTCCACCGACCTGGTCGGCGCCGCCGTGTGCTGATGGCCCTGGGGGCCGGTGCCCTCGCCGTGGCGCTGGTGGCTGTGGTCCTGCCCCGGCCCGCACAGGTGGGGACCTGGACGAGCGGGTCCGGCCGCGACGAGTTCGAGCAGGCGTACGTCGAGGCCTTCGCCGGTCTGCCCGAACCCGACGAGACGCTCGACGTGCGCACCGACTTCGGTGTCGTGCGGGTCTACCGGTTCGCCGGGGCAGCCGACCGGGACATCCCGTTGGTGCTCCTGCCCGGCCGCGCGTCGGCCAGCCCTGTGTGGGCGGACAACCTGCCGGCGATGCTGGCGACCGGAGATGTCTACACGGTCGACCTGCTCGGCGAGCCGGGCATGAGCGTGCAGGACCGGCCGATCGAGGACGACGGGGACCAGGCGCTGTGGCTGCACCAGACCCTGCGGGGCCTCCCCGAGGACGGTTTCCACCTGGTCGGGCTCTCCATCGGCGGCTGGACCGCCGTGAACCTCGCGGTCCGGCAGCCGGGCCTGATCAGCACGGTGACCGTCATCGACCCCGTGTACGTCTTCGCTGACATGCCCGTGGGCACGATGGTGCGTGCCATCCCGGCGTCGCTGTCCTGGCTGCCGCGCTCCTGGCGCGACGGGTTCAACTCCTGGACGGCGGGCGGCGCCCCGGTGGAGGACGTCCCGGTGGCCGAGATGATCGAGACGGGCATGCGGCACTACACCCTGCGCCTGCCGCAGCCCACCAGGATCACCGAGGAACAGCTGGCGGGGCTCGACATGCCCGTGCTGGCGATCATCGCGGAGGACTCCGTCATGCACGACGGCCGGGTGGCCTTCGAGACCGCCGAAAGGGTCCTGCCCGACGGCACAGCCGTGCTCTACCCGGGCGCCTCCCACGCCGTCAACGGGGAGCAGCCCGACCGGATCGCCGCCGACATGGCTGCCTTCCTCAACGGCCTGGACTGACCCCCGGGCCCCGTACCCCGAGGGGACCGGCGGCCCCCTCGGGGTTGCCCGGCTGCCTATTCGTCGTCGTCATCGTCGTCGCGGCGGCGCTTCTTCTTTCCGTCCCGGCCCGGGCGCAGGAGCGCCTCGGCCAGGGCGAGCACCGTCTCCTCCAGGGAGGAGAACCGCTTAGTGATGTCGTCGTGCGAGTTCTCGACCGCCTCGGTGACGGTCTCCTCGAACTCCTGGCGGTCCGGGTGCTGCTTGAGCTCGCGGATGACCGGCTCGACCGCGGAGGTGACGTGCGCGTCGATCTCGTCGAGCTTGCCGGAGTGGTCCAACAACGGGCGCTCGGTCAGCTCGGTGAGGCGGCGGTGCAGCTCGCTGACCTCCAGGGACTGGGGCAGCTGGTTGAGGCGCTGGTTGAGCGCCTCCAGGCGGTCGTCGATGGCCTCCATGCGGCCGTCGACACCCTCGAAGTGTCCGCTGACACCCTCGAACTGGCCCTCGACCCCGTTGACCCGGCCGTCGAGCCCGTCCAGGCGGCCGTTGAGGCCGTCGATCCGGCCGTCGACCCCGTCGATCTTTCCTTCGATGCCCTCGAAGCTGCCTTCGAAGTGCCCTTCGAAGGTGTCGAACCGGTCGGTGAGGCGGCCGAGCTCGTGGTCGACCTTGCCGGTGATCTGCGACAGGTGGTTGTCCACCTTGCTGTTGAGGCCCTCGCGGTGCCGCTCCAGCCGCTCGTCGAGCGCGGTCCGGTGGGACTCGGCCTGCTCGGTGAGCGCCTCGGTCAGCGACTGGTGCCGCTCCTCGACAGAGTCGGCCAGCTTGGAGTGCTCCGCACCCACGAAGCCGCGCAGTTCGGTGAGGTCGGTCGCGACCTTCTCCGCGTCCTCGGCGTTCCGGGCGGTGAGGGCGTCGATGCGCTCGGCCACCGAGGCACGCAGCTCCTCGGCCGTGGCTTCGGCGTGCTCGCGGGTCTCGGTGCGGCCCAGTTCGAACTGCTCGTCCAACTCGGCGAGACGCTGGCGCAGGTGCGATCGGAGCTCGTTCAGGGACTTGTCGTGGTTCTCGCGCAACTTGGCGAGCGAACCGGTGACGTCGGCGACGGCGGCCGTGGCCTCCGCGTGGTTCTCCTCGGCCTGGGTGTTGAGCTGGTCGACGCTCTCGGTGACCTTGCCGGTCAGGGTCTCGTGGCGCTCCTTGGCGGTGGCGGCGAGGTCGCGCAGCTCCTGGGCCAGGGTCTCGTGCCGCTCACCGGAGGAAGCGGCGAGCGTGCCCAGTTCCTCGGTCAGGGCAGTGGTGCGCTCGCCCAGCTCGCCGGTGTTCTCCTGGAGCTTGGCCAGCAGGGCCTCGTACTGCTCCGCCGTGCGCTCCTCGACGAAGCCGCGCAGCTCGGCCGTGCGCTCTTCGAGGGACGCGGTGAGGGAAGAGGTGACGTTCTCACCGAGCGCGGTGCTCGCGGCGTCGAGTGCCTCCCTGCTCTCCTTGACTGCGGCGGACAGGGTTTCACGGCTCTGCTCGATCGCCTTGGCGAGCTCGTCCTTGCTTTCGGACAGGCCGGTGCGGATCGTGCTGCCGAGCTCCTCGTGGCGCTCGCCGAGCGTGGTGTCCAGCGAGGTCAGCGAGGCCTCGATCGCCTCTGTCCGGCTGTTCAGGGTCTCCAGGGCCGTGTCCAGGGCGTCCAGGCGGGTGCCGAAGGTCTCGCCCAGCGCGTTGACGCGCTCGCCCAGGTCGGCGACCTGTTCGGCGGTGCGGTTGCCGGTCTCCGCCATGCGCTGGAGGCGGGTGAGAGCGGTGTCCAGGTGCCCGGCGATGCGGTGCGTGTCCGCCCGCAGCGAGGGCATCTCCGACAGGGGCTTGATCTGCTGACCGACGACCTCTATGTGCTCGGCGAGGGTCTCCGCCCACTGCGGCGGCCGGGCGAGGAAGTCGTCGATCCGACCGTCGACCGCGGTGATCGACTCGGCGAGGGAGGCGAGTTCCCGTTCCCGCAGTTCCCGGAGCAGCCACTCCATACCTTCGAGCCGTTGGCGCATCTCCTCGCTGACCGCACCCTGGGACTTCTGTTCGGAGACGTGCTCCTGGGCCGCCTGGGAGAGCAGGTCACGCATCCGGTCGGAGACACCGGCCTGACCTCCCCCGGTGAGGAAGTTGTGATTGGTCTGTTCCACCGAGTGCTCCTTATGGTTCTGGCGCTCCCGTCCGTGCCCGGATCATTGCACGGGGATTCCGCCGGGAGGACGGGTTCCCGATGGTCCCCGGCTGAGCTTCGGCCCGCGCCACTTGTGTCCCAATGTGACCAAAGCGTGACTTTGCGTATGCACGGCGGGCGCGGTGCGTGTGTTGGCTGAACCGCGCGGCGGATCCAACAAACACGGCCTTCCGGGGGAACCCATGAGAAGGGAAAGAATTCAGCGGCGCCAGTTTAACGACACCACCCCTGCCATCCCCAGGGGATGGCCAAAGATGTGGGTGTGGGAGGTAACGATATGGTCTGCGCGCCGTGTGCGTGAATGCGATCGAGGGCCTGGCGTCGACGCCACCGGGCCGGATCAGGGGGCCGCTGAGGCCTCCAGATCGCGGCATAGCAGGTAGAAGGGCTTTTCTCCAATGCGGGTGAGAACGATCGTCACCGATTCCGGTCCGGACGCCCGTAGGTCCCGGCGGAGTTTCTCGGTATCCACCGCCGAGCCGCGTTTCTTGATTGTTACTGTTCCGGCCCGATGGGAGCGTACGGAGGAGCGCAGGCGCTTGAGGGAGAAGGGCGCGAACTCCACGACCTCCAGTACGCGCCACAGGGCTGAGCGCGCCGCCTGGTCCGAGGTGAAGTAAGCGATGCGCTCGTCCAGCAGTGCGCCGTCGACCCGGGCAGCCGCCTCCGCCACCAGGTGGGACCGCACGACGGCGGGGTCCGGGTCGTAGAGGTAGCGCCGTGCGTCGGCAACCGGAGCGGGGCCCAGGTCGGGGTCGGCGTCCAGGTGTGCCACCGAACCTTCGCGCGCGAGCAGGCCCGCGCGCTCGTGCAGCACGGTCGCCCGTCGGCGCGGACCCGGTCCCTCGGCCAGGGCGCCGAACCACAGCGCGGTCTCCTTCAGCTCGCCGTCCACCGAGATCCACTCGGTCGAAGCCGCGGGGGAGAGCGCCTCGTGCGGGATGCCGGGGGCCGCCTTCAGACAGGCCGCCTCCGCGCTTTCGGCCAGCCGCGTGGCCACGTCCCACGGGGGAGAGTAGGCGGAGGGGTCGAACACCCGGCCGCGACCGCCCCGCCGGGCCGGGTCGCAGAACACCAGGGGGTAGTCGCCCGCCGTGTCAGCGTCGACCTCTCCCTCACGGACCCGGGCCTGTTCCGCCAGCCCGAGCGCTTCGATATTGGCGCGGGCCACCGCCACGGTCAGCGGATCGGCGTCCACGCCCTCCACCGCTACGCCCTGTCCGGCCAGAGCCAGCAGGTCGGCCCCGACCCCGCAGCACAGGTCGCCCGCCGGTGTCCCGCTGCGGACCCCGGCGGGTAGGAACCGGGCTGTTCGCTGCGCGCGATACTCGGCCACTGAGCGGCGCGTGGACTGCTCCAGGCCGTTCGGGGTGAAGAACATTCGCTCGGCGTTCTCCCCGAATTTGGCCCGTCCTCGTTCGCGCAGGCTGATCTGGGTCATGACCGCGTTGACCAGCTCCGACACCGGGATCTCGGGGTTGAGGGCGGCCACGCGCGGGTCCTCGCGCAGGCGTGAGGCGGTGGCCAAAGCGTCCTTGGTGGCGGCCGTCGGATCCACCCCCGCCAGGACCTCCCGCCCCGCTTCGGTGAGCAGCGCCGAGAAGGCGGGCACGCGCATGGATCCTCCTGCTGTGGGCACGACCGTGTGGTGGAGCCGCCCCCCGTGGTCAGGGCTCCCTCCACATTTCCATTCTGGCACTCTCAGGGGTAGAGTGCTAAATGCGACGAGGCCGGTCTGGCACCCGCGACGACAGGCCGCCGCGGTCGCCCCTTTTACGCAGTTGGTCCGTGCCTTCGCACGGGCTGACGTCAGTACTCCGAGACTTTGAAGGGGGAGGTCACACAGTGTCGACCGCCACCAAGACCGTGCTGAAGCCGCTCGAGGACCGCGTCGTGGTCAAGACCCTGGAGGCCGAGCAGACCACCGCGTCTGGCCTGGTCATCCCGGACACCGCCAAGGAGAAGCCCCAGGAGGGCGAGGTCCTGGCTGTGGGTCCCGGTCGCCTCGACGACAGCGGCAAGCGCGTCGCCCTCGACGTGAACATCGGCGACGTCGTCCTCTACAGCAAGTACGGCGGCACCGAGGTCAAGTACGACGGCCAGGAGTACCTGGTGCTCTCCGCCCGCGACATCCTCGCGGTCGTCGAGAAGTAGTTCTCGGCCCAGAGCCACAGGCGAAGAGCCATCGACATCCCGTACCGGTCGGCCCTCGAAGCCGGGCGGGCGGGATGTTCGTTTTTGACCCGAACGGTTAGAGGAAGCACTCACACATGCCGAAGATCCTGGAGTTCGAGGACAACGCCCGCCGCGCCCTCGAGCGGGGCGTCGACCGCCTCGCAGACGCCGTCAAGGTGACGCTCGGCCCGCGCGGCCGCAACGTCGTCATCGACAAGAAGTTCGGCGCCCCCACCATCACGAACGACGGTGTGACCGTCGCCCGTGAGATCGAGCTGGACCTGCCCTACGAGGACCTGGGCGCCCAGCTGGTCAAGGAGGTCGCCACCAAGACCAACGACGCCGCCGGTGACGGCACCACCACCGCCACCGTGCTGGCGCAGGCGCTGGTTCGCGAGGGTATCCGCAGCGTAGCCGCGGGCGCGTCCCCGATGGCCATGAAGAAGGGCATCGACGCGGCCGCGACCCAGGTGTCGGACACCCTGCTCAGCCGCGCCGTGCCGATCAAGGAGCGCGAGGACATCGCCTACGTGGCGACCAACTCCGCGCAGGACGCCCAGATCGGCGACCTGATCGCCGAGGCCTTCGACAAGGTCGGCAAGGACGGCGTCATCACGGTGGAGGAGTCCCCGACCTTCGGTCTGGACCTCGACTTCACCGAGGGCATGCAGTTCGACAAGGGCTACGTGTCCCCGTACTTCGTCACCGACGCCGACCGCCAGGAAGCCGTCCTCGACGACGCCCTGATCCTCATCAGCCAGGGCAAGATCGGCAACCTGAACGAGCTGCTGCCGCTGCTCGAGCAGGTCCTGCAGAGCAAGAAGCCGCTGCTGATCATCGCCGAGGACGTCGAGGGGGACGCCCTGGGCGCCCTCGTGCTCAACAAGATGCGCGGCACCATCAACGTCGCCGCCGTCAAGGCGCCCGGCTTCGGTGAGCGCCGCAAGGCCATGCTCCAGGACATCGCCGTGCTGACCGGCGGCCAGGTCATCTCCGAGGAGGTCGGCCTGTCCCTGGAGAACGCCGACCTGGACGTGCTGGGCAGCGCCCGCCGCATCACCATCACCAAGGACACCACGACCATCGTCGACGGCGGTGGCGAGCAGTCCGAGGTGGACGACCGGGTCCGTCAGATCCGCAACGAGATCGAGGCGAGCGACTCCGACTGGGACCGCGAGAAGCTCCAGGAGCGCCTGGCCAAGCTCGCGGGCGGCGTCTCGGTCCTGAGCGTCGGCGCGGCCACTGAGGTCGAGCTCAAGGAGAAGAAGCACCGCCTCGAGGACGCCATCTCGGCGACTCGCGCGGCCATCGAGGAGGGCATCGTCTCCGGCGGCGGCGCCTCCCTGGTGCACGCTTCGACCGCCCTGGACGACCTGGGCCTGACCGGCGACGAGGCCACCGGTGCGGCGATCGTCCGCCGCGCCCTGGTCGAGCCGGCCCGGTGGATCGCGGAGAACGCCGGCGCTGAGGGCTACGTTGTCACGCACCGCGTCTCCGAGCTGCCGGTCGGCCACGGCTACAACGCCAACACCGGTGTTTACGGCGATCTGGCTGCCGAGGGCATTATCGACCCGGTCAAGGTCACCCGCTCGGCCGTCCAGAACGCCGCGTCCATCGCGGGCATGCTGCTGACCACCGAGGTGCTGGTCGCGGACAAGCCCGAGGAGAACGAGGGCGACGGCCACGCCCACTAACGGGCTGGGTCGGCCAAGAAGGGCCGCGCTCACGAGCGGGTTCCGTTGGTAGCGGAGCCTGCTGGTAGCGACGCAGTACCGGGTGCGAACCCGGCCCGGGGGTGGAACGCGGTGGCGTCCCACCCCCGTCGCCCTACCACGCGAGTGGCGTTCGACACCCGTTCCTGTGTGCCGTTTTCAGGCTATTTTCCCAAAATGTAACCATTCCGTAGTTGGTGATTGGAGTGGTTGGGTCCCTGAGTGCGGGCATCATTCGTTACGTGACGGATACAGGCGCCCGGGGGGGCGTTACCGCGCAGCGGACTCATACGCCCGGGCAACACCACGAGGCGGATCCCGCGGCGCGCGACACGGGGTTGAACCATCTGGGGTCACTCGCCGTCCAGGGGGACGACGGGGCTATGGACTCGCTGCTGCGCGAGGTCCGCCCCATGGTGGTTCGCTACTGCCGTACCCGCTTGGCGCGGGTGGCCGGGCTGGCGCACTACTCCGACGACGTCGCGCAGGAGGTGTGCATAGCCCTGCTCTCGGCGATCCCCCGCTACCAGGACCGAGGTCGGCCCTTCGCCTCCTTCGTGTACGGGATCGCCGCGCACAAGGTCGCGGACACCCTGCGCGTCGCGGGCAGGGTGGAGACGGTGCCCACCGACACCGTTCCCGAGCAGCCGGACGACGGGCCGGGGCCGGAGGAGGCCACGGTCCGCGTGATCGAGGCGCAGCGGGCCAGAGACCTCCTCGACGAGTTGCCCGACCAGCAGCGCAGGTTGCTGGTCATGCGGGTGATCACAGGACTTACAGCAGACGAGACGGGACATCTCCTTGGCATGTCGGCAGGCGCGGTACGGGTTGCCCAGCACCGAGCTATTGCTCGGCTTCGGAAGGTGGCCCTGGCGAACCGCGTCCTCCCATAAGCACGGCCGCTCGCCCTACCCGGGCCGACGCGCCTGTGCCTCCCGCCCCCGGGCCCGCGGCTACTGCCGTTACTACCGTGGCGCCTCTCCCCGGTGACCGCTCGCCGGTGCGGTGCCCCGCGCTGTGCGGGTCGGCCCGGCGTGTCCTTCATCACTTCGTGACCGGGGTGACGGGGCGAACACCGCATTCCACCTAGGTCCAGCGGGGCGACAACCTAGGATGAGACGACACGCGGGGGCGATCCGCGCAGGTGTTGCCGGGAACAGCGGAGGTTGTGTCATGAGCCAGGACAACAGCGACTACGGGGACAAACTGCTCCCGCCGGGATTGACCTACGACGACGTCCTGCTGGTACCCGGCTACTCCGACCTCCAGCCCGGCGAGGTGGACACCGCCACCAAGCTCTCCCGCAACATCACGCTCAGCATCCCGCTGCTCTCCGCCGCGATGGACACCGTCACCGAGGCCCGCATGGCCGTGGCGATGGCCCGCCAGGGCGGGGCCGGCGTCCTGCACCGGAACCTCTCCGTCGAGGACCAGGCCGGTCAGATCGACCTCGTGAAGCGCTCCGAGGCGGGCATGGTTACCGACCCGGTCACCTGTCAGCCCGATGACGACCTCGCCGAGGTCGAGCGGCTGTGCGCCCACTACCGCATCTCCGGCGTCCCGGTCACCGACACCAAGGGAACGCTCCTCGGCATCGTCACCAACCGCGACATGCGCTTCGAGGACGACCGCTCCCGCCTGGTGCGCGACGTCATGACCACCGAGGACCTGGTCACCGCCCCCGTCGGCGTCAGCCGTGCCCAGGCCTTCGAGCTGTTGCGCAAGCACAAGGTCGAGAAGCTGCCCCTGGTCGACGCCCAGAACCGGCTGCGCGGCCTGATCACCGTCAAGGACTTCATCAAGAGCGAGCAGTTCCCCAACGCCACGAAGGACGCCGACGGCCGCCTCGTGGTCGGCGGCGCGGTCGGTGTCGGCCCCGAGGCGGAGGAGCGCGCCAAGAACCTCCTCGACGCTGGCGTGGACTTCATCGTCGTCGACACCGCGCACGGCCACTCGTCCGGCCTCGCCGACATGATCGCCAAACTCAAGGCCAACTCCCGCGCCGACATCGTCGCGGGCAACGTCGCCACCCGCGCCGGCGCCCAACTGCTCATCGACGCCGGGGCCGACGCGATCAAGGTCGGTGTGGGCCCGGGGTCCATCTGCACCACCCGCGTCGTCGCCGGTGTGGGCGCCCCGCAGCTCACCGCCATCCTCGAGGCGGGCAAGGCCTGCGGCCCCGCCGGCGTGCCCCTGATCGCCGACGGCGGCCTGCAGTACTCCGGTGAGATCGCCAAAGCCATCGTCGCCGGGGCCAGCACCGTCATGCTCGGCAGCCTCCTCGCCGGGGTCGAGGAGAGTCCGGGCGAGCTGATCTTCATCAACGGCAAGCAGTTCAAGGCCTACCGCGGCATGGGATCCCTGGGAGCCATGCGCGGCCGCTCCTTCTCCAAGGACCGCTACGCCCAGGCTGAGGTCTCCTCGGAGGACAAGCTCGTCCCCGAGGGCATCGAAGGGCAGGTGCCGTTCCGCGGACCGCTCTCCGCCGTCGCCCACCAGCTCACCGGCGGTCTGCACCAGTCCATGTGGTACGCGGGAACACGTACCATCCCCGAGCTCACCGAGCGCGGCCAGCTGATGCGCATCACCAGCGCGGGCCTGCGTGAGAGCCACCCCCACGACATCAAGATGACCGTTGAGGCGCCCAACTACAACGCCCGCTAGGAAAGGCGCTGGGCGCGCTAAGCAGCGGGCCGCAGGCAGATAGACTCGCCTCCGCGGTCATGCGCCGGTCGACCGACCGGTGCCGCACGTCAGAGGGGAAGCGAAGAGTTGGCTCAGGTGGAGATCGGGCTGGGCAAGAACGGGCGTCGTGCCTACGAACTCGACGAGATCGGGATCGTGCCCGCGCGACGGACTCGCGACCCGGAGGAGGTGTCGATCGCCTGGCAGATCGATGCCTACCGGTTCGAGACGCCCCTGGTCGTCAGCCCCATGGACAGTGTCGCCTCGCCCAAGACCGTCGTCGCGGTCGGTGAGCAGGGCGGCCTCGGCGTCCTGGACCTCGAAGGGCTGTGGACCCGCTACGAGGACCCGGAGCCGCTGCTCCAGGAGATTCGCGAACTCGACGACGTCGCGGCGACCCAGCGGCTCCAGGAGATCTACGCGGCGCCGATCCAGGAAGAGCTGATCGGCCGCCGCATCGAGGAGATCCGCGACGCGGGCCTGGTCACGGCCGCCCGTCTGTCACCGCAGCGCACCGCCCAGTACCACAAGGCCGTCGTGGACGCCGGGGTCGACATCTTCGTCATCCGCGGCACCACGGTCTCCGCCGAGCACGTCTCCGGCCGGGCCGAGCCGCTCAACCTCAAGCAGTTCATCTACGACCTCGACGTCCCCGTTGTGGTCGGCGGCTGCGCCACCTACTCCGCGGCCCTGCACCTGATGCGTACGGGTGCCGCCGGCGTGCTGGTCGGGTTCGGTGGCGGCTCCGGCCACACCACCCGCTCCGTGCTGGGTGTGGCCGTCCCGATGGCCAGCGCCATCGGTGACGTCGCCGCGGCGCGCCGCGACTACCTCGACGAGTCCGGCGGCCGCTACGTGCACCTCATCGCCGACGGCGGCATGACCGGCAGCGGTGACATCGCCAAGGCCCTGGCCTGCGGTGCGGACGGTGTCATGGTCGGCTCCCCGCTGGCCCGCGCCACCGAGGCGCCCGGCGGCGGCTACCACTGGGGTAGCGAGGCCCACCACAACGAGCTGCCGCGCGGCGAGCGCGTCGAGGTCGGCACCATCGGCGACCTCAAGTCGATCCTGCACGGCCCGGCCTCCACCAGCGACGGCTCCATGAACCTCATGGGTGCCCTGCGCCGGACCATGGCCACCTCGGGTTACACGGACCTGAAGGAGTTCCAACGCGTCGAGGTCGTGGTGAACCCCCACCGGTAGGGCAGCAGCGGACCACGATCGGCGCTGAGGGCAGCGCAGAGGGCACCCTGGACGGCCGGGGTGCCCTTCGTCTTGGTGGCGGCCGGGGTGCCTTTCGTCTTGGTGGCGGTGGCGGCGGTTTCCCTGCGGGCTGTGCGGTCGACTGGCAACGGTGTGCAACTATGGTGCGTGCTTTGGTGTCCCATGACGCGACAGTGACTTCTGCTTGGAGGACCGCATGGGTGACAGCGTGCCCGGTGCCCGCCGACGCCGTCGGCGAGGACCGGCGATCGCGGTCAGCCTGACCTTGGCCGTGTGCCTGCTGGTGACGGCGGGGGTCGTGGTCCTGGCGGGCAAGGTGTCCACCGCGCTCAACGAATGGCAGCCGCCGAGCGCGTCCTCGGCGGACCCCACAGACGGGGCCATTGAGACCCCTCCGCACGACCAGCTCACCGGCCCGCCCGCGCAGAGCGGCGTGACCGCTGAGGAGGGCGGCGAGCCCGCGGAGGCTGCTGCGGAAGACGGCGCGGGGGACGGCGCCGGGGACGGCGCCGACGAACAGTCCCGCCCCAATGACGGGACGCTCCGCCCGGGCGAGGAGTGGCTCGACGAGGTGTCGGAGAGCAGCGGGGTGCCCCGCCGGGCCCTGGAGGGCTACGCGAGCGCCCAGCTCGTGTTGGACGCGGACCAGCCCGCGTGCCAGCTGTCCTGGCCGACGCTTGCGGGTATCGGGTACGTGGAGTCCCAACACGGCACCTACGCGGGCGGTGAGCTGGGACCGGACGGGAACACGACCGTGGACATCATCGGCATCCCGCTCGACGGCACCAACAACACCCAGGCCATCCCGGACACCGACGGCGGCGAGCTGGACGGCGACACGGAGTGGGACCGGGCGATCGGCCCGATGCAGTTCATCCCGGGAACCTGGTCCACCTGGGGAGAGTCACTCGACGGCGGTGACCCGGACCCGCACAACATCGACGACGCTGCCCTGTCCGCCGCCCGTTACCTGTGCGCCAGGGACCGTGACCTGAGTTCGACGACAGACTGGGAGACGGCGGTCCTGTCGTACAACCGCTCGGGCAGCTACGTCAACGACGTCCTGGCCTACGCGCACGCTTATGCGGATGCTTCGTAGGTTTCTGCTGGGAGTTTCCTACTGGGTGCCTTACGGCCGGGGCCAAGCGGGGGTCTGCGGGGGGCGAGGGAGGGTTCTCCTGCTCTTGGGGTGTGCCCTTTTCCGCACCCGCGTGGAAAGGGGCCCCACGGGCAGGGGAACCCGCCCCCCCATGGACAGTCAGCAGGCTCTTTCATCCCATTCGTTGGCGGCCGTCTGGGTCTGTGTGTCGTTCAGACACCGAAACGCACCTCCTGCGACGTACTTGAAGGCTCTACGCCCGGAGAAGAGGTCGGGCTACACGGCGTGCACCCCCCTGTGGTCCCCGGGCGAGCTGGATCAGAGGCTGAGGACCGGCACGGTGTTCTTCTCGGTGACCCGACCGCCCGCGCTCTACGACCAACCCGCACTCCCGTGGGCCCTCGGAGGGCCTATACCTCGGAAACCCGCTGGAGCTGGCTTTGCGCGCCAGTTCGGCGATCCTGGGGCTCAGGGTTGTTGCAGGTGCTTGATGAGCGTCCGGCTGATGTCGTGGAGTTGGGCGCGCTGCTCCGGGGTGAGGACGTCGAGCAGGTTCGTGCGCATGCTCTTCACGTGGACCGGGCCCGCTTCCTCGAGGAGTTCGCGGCCCCGGTCGGTGAGGTGCGCGAACCAGCTCCGCCGGTCGTGTTCGCAGTGGACGCGTTCCACCAGACCGGCCTCGGTGAGTTTGCGGACCGCGTGGGTGATCCTGCTGGGCTTGGTGTGGGTTTGTGCGGCGAGGTCGCTCATCCGCAGGGTGTGCTCCTCGGCCTGGGACAGCAGGACGAGGAGTTCGTAGTAGGTCAGCGGTAGATCGACGGTGCCCTGGAGGTCGCGCTCCACGCGTTCGTCGAGGAGGCGGAAGGCGAGCGTCGCCGTATCCCACGTGGCGATCTCGTCGGGTTCGATGTCGCATCCGGCCATGGCCAAATGTTATCACGCTGGAATGTTGTGTGCTGAAGTATCCTGACTTAGTATCGTGCTGAATCATTCAGTGCTGGATTAAATGATCGGGAAGCACCCATGGATCCCTCCACCACCGAAGAAGCCGCACAACGGCTGAGCCGTCCCGCTCTTGCGCTCGGGATCCTTGCCGCGGCTCACTTCACCGTGTCGGTAGATTTCAACGTCGTCTACATCGCTTTACCGGAGATCGGGCGGGAGCTCGGCATCGCGCCCGTCTCGCTTCAGTGGGTCGTTTCTGCCTTCTCGCTCGGGTTCGGCGGCTTCCTGCTCCTTGGCGGCCGTGCCGTCGACCGGATCGGTGCCCGCCGAATGCTGCTCTTCGGAGCCGTACTGATGGGCGCCGCCTCGGTGTTCGGGGCCCTCGCGGTGCAGCCCTGGGTGCTTATCGCTGCTCGTGCCGTTCAAGGGCTTGGTGCGGCCTTCCTTTTTCCGGCGACCCTCGCCTTGGTCAACACCGGTTTTCGACAAGGGCCCGAACGCAACCGGGCCATGGCGGTGTGGGGGACCGCCGGGGCCTTCGGTGCCTTGGCCGGGGGAGCGCTGGGTGGTCTGCTGACCAGCGTTTTCGGGTGGACCTCGGTGTTCTGGCTCCTCGTGCCACTGACTATGGTGATCGTCCTCGTGGCGCCTCGGGTGTTGCCCGCTGATGACCGCACTCCTTCTGTGGTCGGTTTCGATCTGCCGGGGGCGGTCCTGGTCACCGGTGGTTCACTGCTGGTCGTCCTCGGGATCTCCCGGATTCAGGAGCTGGGCTGGCTCTCCTGGTGGAGTACGGGCACGGTCGCTCTGGGCTTCGTGGTCTTGGGGCTGCTTTTCCTGGTTGAACGCCGTGCGGCCGATCCCCTGTTGCCGTTGCGGCTGCTCACCACGCGGTACCTGGTGGTGAGTGTCGCGCTGGTCTTCGTCGTGATGGGGGTCGTCAACGCGCTGCACTTCGTCTACACCACGCATGTCCAGGACGGTCTTGGGCTCAGCCCGATGGCGGCTGGGCTGGGTTTCCTACCGCAGGGTGCGGTGGCCATGCTCGGGCCGGCGCTCCTGCTCCCGCTGCTGCTGAACCGCTGGGGCGCACGCTGGACCCTCTTGGTCGGGACGCTCGCGCTAGGCCTCACCTCGGTGGTCTTCGCCCTGGCCGTCGCCGCGGGTTCCTACTGGGCCGTGCTGCCCGCGGTGGTCCTGCTCGGGCTCAGCGCGGGCACGCTCTATCCGGCGATCTTCGCGGCGGCGGGATCCGACGTGGACGGGTCAGAGCAGGGTGTGGGATCGGCGATGGTGTCCACGTCCCAGCAGGTGGGTGCGGCCGTTGGGTTGGTGGCACTGCTGGCGGTTGGCGGCTCTGTTTCCGGTACTTCTTGGGCCGGCGGAGCGGCTGCCATCGCCGTCGCCTTCCTCGCTCTGGCCCTGCCGCGGAGATAAATCAGGGGTCTCGGGTGTGGCAGGATCCGCCTACGGTGGGGGCCGGTTAGCCTGAGGCCCCACCGATCGGGTAGGCGCCTTGGTGGGACACCTAGCGAGAGGGAGGACCAACGATGGCGACCACCTGGTTGGGGCCGCAAGGGCGCACCGAGGCGCTTGAGTCCATGGCGGACGAGGAACTCGACGTTCTCGTGGTCGGGGGCGGGATCGTGGGGGCGGGCATCGCCCTGGACGCGGTCTCACGCGGGCTCTCGACGGGGCTGATCGAGGCGCGTGACTTCGCCTCGGGCACCTCGAGCAGATCCAGCAAACTGATCCACGGCGGACTGCGCTACCTGGAGAAGTTCGACTTCGAACTCGTCCGCGAGGCACTTCACGAGCGCGGGCTCCTGCTCACGACGATCGCGCCGCACCTCGTCCGTCCGGTGCCCTTTCTCTTTCCCTTCGCGCGCCACTGGGAACGCTTCTACATCGGCGCAGGCGTCACCCTCTACGACACCCTCGCGCTGACCTCGCGCAACAACCGGGGGCTGCCCTCGCACCGGCACCTGTCCAGGTCCGGTGCCCTGCGGGTCTTCCCGGCGCTCAAGCGCAGCGCGCTGGCCGGAGCCGTCCAGTACTGGGACTGCCAGGTCGACGACGCCCGGTTCGTCACCACGGTGCTGCGCACGGCCGCCGGGCTCGGCGCGCGGATCGCCTCCAGGGTGCAGGCGGTCGAGTTCCTGCGCGAGGGCGAGCACGTGGTCGGCGCGACCGCGGCGGACTTGGAGACCGGGGAGCGGAAGCGGATCCGCGCCCGCCAGGTGGTGAACGCCGCGGGGGTGTGGACCGACGACATCCAGGAGATGGTCGGCGGCCGCGGGCAGATCCACGTGAGCGCCTCCAAGGGTGTGCACCTCGTGGTGCCGCGGGACCGGATCCAGGCCTCGTCCGGGATGATCCTGCAGACGGAGAAAAGCGTCCTCTTCGTCATCCCATGGGGCCGCCACTGGATCATCGGCACCACCGACACCCCCTGGGACCTGGACAAGGAGAACCCGGCGGCGAGCCGCGCCGACATCGACTACGTCCTGGACCACGTCAACCAAGTGCTGCGCACCCCGCTGGGCCGGGACGACGTGGAGGGCGTGTACGCGGGCCTGCGGCCCCTGCTGTCCGGTGAGTCAGAGGAGACCTCGAAGCTCTCCCGCGAGCACACGGTCGCGCATCCGGTACCCGGCCTCGTCCTCATCGCGGGCGGCAAGTACACGACCTACCGGGTGATGGCCAAGGATGCCGTGGACGCGGTGGCGCACGGCCTGGGCGGGGCGATCCCGTCCTCGGTCACCGACAGGCTGCCCTTGGTGGGCGCGGACGGCTACGCGGCGCTGTTCAACCAGCGGCACCGGCTCGCCCGCGACTCAGGCCTGCACGTCTCCCGGGTCTCGCACCTGTTGCGCCGGTTCGGCTCGGCCGTGCACGGCGTACTCGACCTCATCAAGCAGAGGCCAGACCTCGGCCGCTCACTGGCCGGGGCCGAGGACTACCTGCGGGCGGAGGTCGTCTACGCGGTGGAGGCCGAAGGCGCCCGCCACCTGGAGGACGTCCTGTCCCGCCGTACCCGCATCTCCTTCGAGACCTGGGACCGCGGGATCGCCGCCGCGGAGGAGGCCGCCGACCTCATGGCCGAACCGCTGGGCTGGAAGAGGGAGCAGGTCGAGCGCGAGGTGGAGTACTACCGCAAGGGCATCGAGGCCGAGCGGATCGCGCAGGAGCAGGACACCGACCAGGAGGCCGACGCCGTCCAGCACGGGGCGCCGGAGATCGTTCCCGACCTGCACATCGGGAGTCCGGGCAGCCATCCCTGACACGGCTGCCGAAGGGTGGCGGAGCCCTGAACCGGTGATTGTGGCCCGGGGCACACTGTCCGGTTAGGGTGCGTATCAACCATCCTGGCAGGAACACCCCTCCGAAGGACCCGCGGTCATGATCAAGGTGCTACTCGTCGAGGACGACGTCCGGCTCGCCGACGCCCTCGCCGGTGCGCTCGAGGCGCACGGCTACGAGGTGGAGCAGGCACGGACCGCGGAGGGCGCGCTGGCCGCGTCCCCCGCGGACGTGGTCCTGCTCGACCTCGGGCTCCCCGACATGGACGGCATAGAACTGTGCCGCCAGCTGCGGGAGCGCCAGGACTTCGGTGACACCGCGGTCATCATGGTCACCGCCCGGGGGCAGCAGCGGGAGAGGATCCTCGGCCTGCGCTCCGGCGCCGACGACTACGTCGTGAAGCCCCTGGCCATCGAGGAGCTGTGCGCCCGGATGGAGGCGGTCCTGCGGCGCACCCGCAAGCGGGTCGACACCGTTCTGGAGGCCGGTCCGCTGCGCGTCGACCTCACCACCCGCTCCGTACTGTGCTCCGGCCAGCCCGTCGAGCTCACCCGCAAGGAGTTCGACCTGCTCGTGGCCCTGGTCCGTGAGGCGGGCGCCGTGGTCTCCCGGGAGCACCTCCTGCTCCGTGTCTGGCAGACCGCCTGGCCCGGGACCCTGCGCACGCTGGAGGTGCACATCGGCACCCTGCGGTCCAAGCTGGGTGCGCCGGGGCTCATCCAGACCGTGCGGGGAGTCGGCTACCGGCTGGTGGTCGCGGAGTACACCTCCGCCCCGGTCTCCCGGGCGTGAGTACACGCGGCCTCCAGGGCGCGGAGCTGTCGGCGGCTGAGGGGGTCCGGCGATGCACAGACGCGTGGTGACGGTCTATGTCACCCTCCTCGTCGTCGCCTGCCTGGCGCTCGCCCTCCCCCTGTGTTCGAGCATTGCCGCGCGGGGCACCTCCGACATGCTCCTCGACCGGATCAACGACACCGCCCGCTTCGCCGGGCTGGCCGAACCCAGCGTGCTGACCGGCACCGAAGGCACCCTCTCCGGTGAACTCGCCGCCTACGACGAGGTGTACGGGATCGCGGCCGTCATCGTGGACCGCGAGGGCGAGGTGGTCGCCTCGTCCCGCCCGGGACTGACACTCGCCGACCTGGACCCCTCCGGCTGGCCGGACGGCGACGAAACAGTCCCGGGGCCGGTGCGCACGGCCCTGGCGGGTAACCGGATGGGCGCGGACACCGTGGTCTGGCCCTGGGAGGAAGGCCCGCTCATCGTCGCCGAACCGATCGGCCGCTCGGGCGAGGTGGTCGGTGCGGCCGTCACCGCCTCACCCACCGAGGCGCTGCGACGGGCCACCCTCGTCCAGTGGGGTGTGGCCTGGCTGGTGGTGACCGCCCTGATGGTGGTGGGTATCGCCGCGGCCCGTCCGCTCACCCGGTGGATCCTGCGGCCCATCGACGACCTCGACGAGGCCACCCGCGCGGTGAGCGGCGGGAGCCTGGACACCCGGGTGCGTACTGCAGCCGGCCCGGAGGAGCTGCGTCGGCTGGGGGAGTCCTTCAACCAGATGGCCGACACGATCACGTCCATGATGGAGAGCCAGCGCACCTTCGTGGCCTACGCGGGGCACCAGGTGCGCAACCCCCTGGCCGCGCTTCGGCTGCGGGTGGGCAGCCTCTCCCGGCACCTGGGCCCCGAGGGGGAGCAGGAACACCGCTTGGCCCTGGACGAGGTGGACCGGCTCACCCGGATCTGCGACAGCCTGCTCACCTTGGCCCGGACCGAGGATTCGGAGCACTCGACGGTGCTGGAGGACGCCAGGGAGGTCGCGGAGGAGCGGGTGGCGGCGTGGGGGCCCATCGCCGAACGCGCCCGCGCGGTGCTGGAGTGCGAAGGGGCCGAGACGGTGCCGGTCCGCTGTGTGGAGGGCACCCTCGACCAGGCCGTGGACGCCCTCGTGGACAACGCGCTCAAGTTCGGCGGGGAGGGAGTCCGGGTCGTCGTCCGGGTGGGTGAGCCGGTTCTGGGAAAGGACGGTACCGGCCACGTGGACGTGCACGTGGTGGACGACGGCCCCGGGCTCTCGGGGGCCCAGCTGAAGCAGGCCACCCGGCCCTTCTGGCGGGACGGCGGCGGTGACGGCTCCGGCCTCGGGCTGTCCATCGTGGTCACCCTGCTGGAACTCCAAGGGGCGAGCCTGTCCTTGCAGCCCGTGGAACCGAGCGGTACCGACGCCCGGATCCGGCTCCGGGTCTGAGTATGACCAGATGCACTCAGTGCGTCGTTGCACTGAGTGCACAAGGGTCCCTAGTCTGATGTCCATGGCAGACCAGGGGCGCCCACCCGCGAAGGACCGGCGCGAGGCACTCAAGGCCCGGCACCGGCGTGCCATCATCGATGCCGCCTCGGCGCTGATGACCGAGATCGGCGGCACCGACTTCACCGTCGACCAGCTCGCCGCGCGGGCCGACGTCTCCCGGCGCACCGTCTTCAACCACTTCAAGACGGTGGACGACATCACCCTCGAGGTGTTCCGCGAGATGCTCGGCGTCGTCCTCGACCAGGTCGACGCCAACCTCGCAGCGACCGGCGGCGACACCTCGATGTTCGAGCGGGTCGCCGCCGCCCTGTGCACCACCGACCTGGTCACCCCGGTCCTCGAGCTCACCCGCATCTTCCAGACCGAGGACTGCGGACCTGCCCGGATCCTCGACGCCGGTGACCGGACGCTCAGCCCGCACCAGGCCGTGCTCTTCGAGCGCGCCGTCAGCGATCTGGGTACCCGGATCGCCGTCACCACCCTGCGCCACCACCCCTCGGCCGACCCCCTCGAGGTCGAGCTGATGTGTGCCGCCCTCGTGGGCGGGGCCCTGTCCGTGTTCCGCCATTGGGCCCTGGCCACCGGAGGGGCCGACACCGCCGAGTCCCGCCGAGTCTGGGACGCGTTGCTCGGCCGCATGATCGACGTCTACCGAGACGGCTTCGGTGCCCTGCCCTCCGGTGCGGGAACCGGCGCGGACGCCGACAGCGGTGCCCACGGCGGCCCCTCCTGAGCACCTCCGCTCACCCACACACCCACTCCTCACCTCTCCAGCGGAAGAACCATGGCTGAACTTCTCTACAGACTCGGGCGTGCCTCAGCACGGCGCGCTCGCACCGTCATCGCGATCTGGCTGGCCCTGCTGGTGGCGGCAGGCGGAGCCTTCTTCCTCTTCTCAGGAGAGCTGGAGGACGGCTTCTCCATCCCCGGTACCCCCACCGACGAGGTGAACCAGCGCCTCAGCGCCGAGTTCGACGGTATGGGCGGCGGTGCGGGCACCATCGTCTTCCAGAGCGAGGACGACACCGCCTTTTCCGACGAACAGCAGGAGGCCATCGGCGCACTTGCCGAACGGGCCGCTGAGGTCGACGGGGTCGAGGACGCCGTCGACCCCTTCGCCACCGAGGATGAACGCGCCGAAGAGGTCGAACTCCTCGAGGACGGACGCTCGGAGATCGACGCCGCCCGTGCCGAGATCGAGGACGGCCAGGACGAGCTCGACGAGGGCCGCGAGCAGGCAGAGGCCGCCGGGATGCTCGACGAGCTCGAGGAGGGGCTCGACGCCCAGCAGGCCGGCATCGACCAGGGCCTGGAGACCCTGGAAACCGAGGAGGAACAGCTCGAACAGGGCGAGGCCATGCTGGAAATGGCCTCTGGGATCGGCACCCTGTCCGAGGACTCGACGACGGCCCTGGTGATGGTCTCCTTCACCGAAGCCCAGGAAGAGATCTCCCAGGAGACCCGCGACGCCGTCATCTCCGTCTTCGAGGACGACCCGGTGCCCGGCACCACGGTCGACTTCGCCGACGACATCGCCATGGAGCTCCCCAGCCTGGTCAGCAAGGCCGAGGTGATCGGCGTGGTCGTCGCCGGCATCGTCCTGCTGGTCATGCTCGGTACCCTCATCGGCGCGGGGCTGCCGATCCTCACCGCCCTCATCGGCGTGGGCATCGCCACCCTGATCACCATGTCCCTGTCCGGTGTCCTCGCGATCGCCGACATCACGCCGATCCTGGGCCTCATGCTCGGTCTGGCCGTGGGTATCGACTACGCCCTGTTCATCGTCAACCGCCACCGCCGCCAGCTCAAGGAGGGGATCGACCTCTCCGAGTCCACCGGCCTGGCCAACGGGACGGCCGGAAACGCCGTGGTGTTCGCGGGTGCCACCGTGCTCATCGCCCTGCTCGGCCTGAACCTGACGGGGATCGGGTTCCTCGGCCTCATGGGCAGCGTCGGGGCGATCGCCATCGCCATCGCCGTGCTCATCGCGGTGACCCTCATCCCTGCACTGCTGGGGCTCGTGGGCATGCGCATCCTGTCCAAGCGCGAACGCGCACGGCTGGACGGTGCCTCATCGAACGGGGCCTCCGCCAACGGTCAGTCGCCCGCCCACCGGGTCGAGGCCAAGCCGATGACCAACGTCCGGGCGCTCGGCCGGGCCGCCATCGCCGTCATCGTCCTCGGTGTGATCGCCCTGCCCGCCCTCGACCTGCGCCAGGGCCTGCCGGACGGTTCCGCGCAGCCGGTCGAATCCACCCAGTACGGCGCCTACGCCGCCATCGAGGACTCCTTCGGTACCGGCCAGAACGGCCCGCTCCTGGTCACCGCCGACCTGCCCGGCGGCCCCAACGAGGAGGAGGCCGAGGCCAACGCCGAGCAGTACCAATACGAGGTGGCTGACGCGGTGTACGCCGTCGAGGGCGTCGACGCGGTGGCGCCCATCGGGGTCTCCGACGACCAGGACCTGGCCATCTTCCAGGTCAAGCCGGAGGGCGGGCCCGCAAGCGAGTCCACTGAGGAACTCGTGCACACCTTGCGTGACATGGAGCCGATCCAGGGAGAGCCGCCGCTCGGCGTCGCCGGTATGGCCAGCGGCAACATCGACATCTCCGAGAAGATCGCCGATGCCCTGCCGGTCTACCTGACGGTGGTCGTCGGCCTGTCCCTGGTGATCCTGCTGCTGGTGTTCCGGTCGATCTTCGTTCCGGTGGTGGCCACGCTCGGGTTCATCCTGTCCTACTTCGCCGCTCTGGGCGGTGTGGTCGCCGTCTACCAGTGGGGCTGGTTCGGCGGTCTCCTCGGTCTGGGGAACCCGGGGCCGGTGCTGAGCTTCCTGCCCACGATCATGGTGGGCATCCTCTTCGGCCTGGCCATGGACTACATGCTCTTCATCGGTACCGGCATGCGCGAGGCCTACGTGAACGGTGCCCCGGCCCGGCTCGCCGTGGCCAAGGGCTTCCGGGCAGGCCGGTCGGTGGTCACCGCGGCCGCGATCATCATGATCTCGGTGTTCGGCGGGTTCATCTTCTCCGACATGACGATGATCAGCTCGGTCGGCTTCGGGCTCGCGTTCGGTGTCCTCCTCGACGCGTTCGTGGTCCGCATGCTGCTCATCCCCGCGGTGATGCACTTGGTGGGCGACGCCGCCTGGTGGCTGCCCAAGTGGCTGGACCGGATCCTGCCCGACATCGACGTCGAGGGCTCGGCGCTGGAGCGCGCCCGGGTCGGGGCAGCCGCTCACGGGGAGGAGCCCGGTACCGACGCGCCGCAGGAGCCCGTTTCGGAGCCCTACCCCGCCTCCGGTCGGCACTGACCGGAGTGCCAGCTGGCTGTGCCCGGCCCGGCTGTGTCCGGTCCGGCCGGGCACAGCCGGGCCGGGCCCCTAGACGGTCGTCGACTCGTCGTGGGCGAACTTGACCGACTGGTAGTAGGCGGCTGCGCCCGGGTGGAGGGGGACCGGCAGGGTCGCGATCGCCGAACGCGGGTGCAGGTGCAGGGCGACGGGGTGGACGTCGACCATGTCGGCCTGCGACTCGAAGAGGAGCCGCGTGAAATCCTCCGCGGTGTCCGCGGGCATCCGGTCGTTGACCACCAGCAGGCTCGGAACACCGATCGTGCGCACGGCCGGCACGTCCTCGTAGGTCCCCGTCGGGACCGGGAGCTCCGAGAAGTACTCCCCGTGCTCCTCCACCAGGTCGGGGACGTGCTCGGCGAGATCGAGCAGCCGGATGGGGACCCGCTCGGCGAGGTCGCCGACTGCCTGTGTGGGGATGCCCCCGGACCAGAAGAACGCGTCGATGCGCCCCTCCTCCAGGGCGGTCGCCGAGGCGCCGATGGACAGCCGCAGTCGCGCCACCCCCTCGTCCGCGCCCCCGGCGTCCACTTCCTCCGAGACGTCCTGGAGATCGGCGAGCTCCAAGAGGCGTTCGGCCATCATCTCAGTACCGGAATCGACCGCCCCCACCGAGACCGTGCCCCCGGCCAGGTCCGAGATCTCCTCGTACGGGGAGTCCGCGCGCACCACCACGTGTGTGTGGTTGTCGTAGAGGCGCGCGACGGCCGAGATCGGGAGGGGTTCGGCGAAGGGACTCTCGCCGTCGACGGCCAGGGCGGCGACGTCCGCGAGGGTGAAGGCCGCGTCCAGCGACCCGGCGGCGACCAGGTTGTTGTTCTCCACACTGGCGGCGGTGGTCAGGGCGGTGATCTGGGTGTCCCGGTCCGCGCGGGCCACCTGGGCCAGACCCGTTCCGTAGACGTGGTAGACGCCGCCCGCACCTCCCGTGCCGATCGAGAGACGGAGGGGGTCCGTGCGTGGAGGGTGCGACCAGGAGAGCAGTGAGGCGGCGAGGAGACCGA
This sequence comes from Nocardiopsis oceani, assembly GCF_054777395.1. Lineage (NCBI taxonomy): Bacteria > Bacillati > Actinomycetota > Actinomycetes > Streptosporangiales > Nocardiopsidaceae > Nocardiopsis > Nocardiopsis oceani. The sequence continues at coordinate 12,853 of NZ_BAAHAR010000022.1, read as the reverse complement.
CGACCAGGGCTCGGGTGATCGCCCACCAGCGGTGAGTGGGAGACCGCGCCATGGTCGAACACTATCAACAGGGCCGGAACCTCAGGGGAGGCTCAAATCCCGCCCAAGGGGCTACAGGTTTCACCGTGATGACGGTTACATTTCCGGTGCAGGCAGTGGTACGCGCCACACTCGCGTCCGGAGGGCGGACGACCCGGGAGCACGCACCCCTGTTTCTCACATCCCCTGACCCCGAAGAGTTCCGAGAGGACACCACGACCATGAGACGCTCACTGCTGTCCCTGGCCGCCATCCCCGCCGGCATGGTGATGCTGGCCGCGTGCTCCCAACCCGCCGATGACGCGGCCGACGACACCGGCCTCGGGGGCGGTGAGCTCGAGGCCAACCTCAGCATCGTCACCGGCGGGACCACCGGTGTGTACTACCCGATCGGCGGTGCCCTGCGCGGCATCATCGGCGACAACCTCGAAGGCCAGGAGGCCTCGGTCGAGGCCACCGGCGCCTCGGTGGAGAACATCCGCCTGCTCGACTCCGGCGACAGCCACCTGGCCATCGTCCAGGGCGACGCCGCCGACCAGGCCGCCACCGGCACCGGAGACTTCGAGGGCGACGAGATCGACACCTACTCGCTCGCGGTCCTCTACCCCAACGTCTTCCACGCCGTCACCCTCCAGGACATCGCCGAGTCCCAGGGCTTCGAGTGCTTCTCCGACGTCGAGGGCACCCGCTACTCCGTCGGCGACATCGGCAGCGGCAACGAGGCCACCACCGTCCAGGTCTTCGATTCGCTGGAGATCGCCTCCAGCGACGTCGAGCTCCAGCAGCTCGGATACGCGGAGACCGCCAACGCCCTGACCAACAACCAGCTCGACGCCGGTTCCTGGGTCGTCGGCGAAGGCCACTCCGGTATCAACGAGCTCGGCGCCACCGAGGACATCGCGCTCATCGAGATGTGCGAGGACGAGATCGACGCCGTGGTCAGCGGCTACGGCGGCTACACCGAGCACGTCGTCGAGGGCGGCACCTACGACGGTGTCGACGAGGACGTCTCGACCATCGCCGTCTGGAACGCCCTGGTCGTCACCGGCGACTTCAACGAGGACCAGGCCTACGAGATCACCGAGGCCATGTACGAGAACATCGACGAGGTCATCGGCGTGTACGCACCGGGTGAGGAGCACCTGGTCCCGGAGACCATCGAGCACAGCCCGGTCCCGGTCCACCCGGGCGCCGTCCGCTACTACGAGGAGCAGGGCGTCGACATCCCGGACGACCTGCTGCCGGAAACCGACGAGGAGTAGGGCGCACACTGATGGGCCCGACCAGGGCGGGTGAAACCGCGGGCGCCGGGGAAAGGCGCCCGCGGATCGCCGTGGTCCGGTGGGCCGGGGCTTTCGCCGCCGCCTTGGCCGTCGGGGTCCTACTACCGCTGTGGCCTGCCCTGCGCCTGACCGCGGACGACGACCGCCTGGGCCACCTGCCCCTCGCCTCGGACGAACAGTTCACCATCGCGTACGTGCACTCCATCGACCGCCTGCCGATCGAGGAGAACATCGAGGTCCGCGAAGGCGGGTTGGTCGTCGACTCCACCCGGCTGCGCCAGTTCGGCGCGGGTATGGGCCACGTCCCCGGCGAGGGGACCGGTCGTGCCGACGGTGAGTGGTGGGTCATCGAAGACATGAACCGCGACATCGGACCGGAGGTCGCGCTCCGCGTGGGCGCGCCCTCCGTCGACCACCGTGTACGCACACCCGACGCCGAGGTACGGCTCTCCCCGTGCCTCGCTTCCCGCCGGGTGGTCGTCGAACCCGTCCGGATCACCACCCTCCACCTGCTGTTCGAGCGCACCCCGCAGCCCTGCGCCGAGTGACCCCCGCCCGCACCACCCTCCGCCGAGCGGTCCCCGTGCTACACGCACCGCCCGGCCCCGCCGACCGAAACAAGGAAGAACATGGCTGAGAGCCCACAGGCGCGGGGCGACTCGTCCCCGCCGCCGGAGGAACAAGCGGGGACCGCCCAGGACACTCCGCCCACCGAACACGACACCGCTGTCGAGGGCCGCGGGCACGAGACCACCGACGAGGAAGGTCCTGGCTTCGGCCGGCCCGAGGACCGCAGGACCGGTACCTCCGCCGACGCGCTGCCGGACGTCGACGGTCTCGACGCGGACGCCCCGCCGTTCTGGCGCCGCCTCGCCGCGGAGCGCTGGGGTGAGGGCCGGATCAGCCTGATCATGGGCGGGGTCGTCCTCGCCCTGGGCGTGGCCCTGACCGCCTTCCAGCTGTACGTTGCCCTCCGAGCCGGCCTCGACGCCCGCCAGCAGCGGCTCATGCACCTCATGTTCGTGATGGTGCTGGTCTTCATGGTCATGCCCGCCCTCAAGGGCCGGGCCGGGAAGTCGGTCCCCGCCGCCGTCCTGGACCTGGCACTGATCTCCGCCGTCGTGGTGGTCAGCTTCTACCCGATCGTCTTCCAGGAAGATCTGGCCCGACGCGCGGGCGGTTACACCGATCTCGACGTGATCATGGGCATCGTCGCGATCGTCGTGCTGTTGGAAGCCACCAGGCGCGCCGTCGGCATGATCATGGTCATCCTGGTGGCCTCGTTCCTGTTCTACGCCTGGATCGGCCCGCTCATCCCCGGCCAGTTCAGCCACTCGGGCGCCACCGTCCAGCGCATCGCCACCCACAGCTACCTGGGCAACGACGGCATCTACGGGCTCACCCTCGGGGTCGTCGTCACCTTCGTGTTCGTGTTCATCCTGTTCGGCGCGCTGCTGACCAAGACCGGCGGCGGCAACTTCTTCGTCGGCCTGGCCTACGTCCTCACCGGCCGCATGGTCGGCGGACCCGCCAAGGGCGCGGTGGTGGGCAGCGCCCTTATGGGCTCGGTCTCCGGCAGCGCCATCGCCAACGTGGTCACCACCGGCCCGTTCACGATCTCGCTGATGAAGAAGGTCGGTTACAAGAAGCACGACGCGGCCGGTGTCGAGGCCGCGGCCTCCACCGGCGGGCAGGTCCTGCCGCCCATCATGGGCGCGGGCGCGTTCCTCATGGCCGAGCGCCTGGGCATCCCGTACGCGGACATCGTCAAGGTCGCGATCATCCCGGCACTCATGTACTTCGCCCTCATGTTCCTGTTCGTGGACATCCTGGCCCGCAAGCACAACATCGGCGGGATGGCCCGGGAGGACGTGCCCACCCTGGCCATCGTGATGCGCGCGGGCTGGCACTTCCTCGCCCCGCTGGTCCTGCTCATCACGCTGCTGATCAACTACGTGCCGCCGACCCAGGCCGGGCTCGCCGCCTGCGGCGCCCTGCTGGTCGTCGCCATGCTGCGGGCCAGCAGCCGGCTGAGTCTCCGGGACTTCCTGGAGGTGTGCGTCATGGCCGCCCGCAGCACCCTGCCGGTGTCCGTCGCGTGCGCCGTCGCCGGCATCATCGTCGGCATGGTCGGCCTCACCGGCCTGGGCCTGGTCTTCTCCGACGTGCTGGTGAGCGCGTTCGCGGGCAACCTGTTCATGACCCTGCTGATGGTCGCGCTGGCCTCCCTGATCCTGGGCATCGGCCTGCCGGTGACCGCTTCCTACGTGGTGCTGGTCATCCTGGCCGGTCCGGCGCTGGAGCAGCTGGGACTGGCGCTCATCGTCGCGCACATGATCGTGTACTGGCTCAGCCAGGACTCCAACGTCACACCCCCGGTGGCCTTCGCGGCCTTCGCGGCGGCCGGGATCGCCAACTCCAAACCGATGCGCTCCGGTGTTTCGTCGTGGAAGTTCGCCAAGGGCCTGTACCTGATCCCGCTCCTGATGGCCTACTCGGCGCTGATGGAGGTGGACGGTCCGGTCTTGGACCTGGTCATGTCGATCGTCACGGGAAGTATCGCGCTCGCGGCCGGAGCGATGGCGATCGAGGGCTACTTCCTGCGCCGCACGATGCTCGGGGAGCGGATCGCCCTGGGACTCTCCGCCGCACTGGTCCTGATCGCCCCCGAGTGGAGCGGCTGGACCGCGTCGCTGCTGTCCGTCCAGGTGGACCCGCAGTGGTTCATCCTGACCGGAACCGTCACGTGCGTCGTCCTGATCACCCTCCAGGTGATCAACCACCGCAGGGACAAGGCCCGCGGCCTGGTCGCCCCCGTCGGCCAGGAGCAGCCGGAACCGGTCAAGAGCTAGCGCTCGCCGGCCGCCGCCGACCACCGGGCTCCGGGCCCGCCGCACCCCAGCGGGGCGGCGGGCCCTCCGCGTTCGGCGGTGTACGGGGCGGGCCGGCCGTGTACAGGAACCGGGGCCCGCCCCGATGGCCTAACCTCGCTGGCATGTGGCGATTCGGATGGAACCCGCGACGCGTGCTGCGCGGCACCGACTTGGAAGCGGAACTGCTCTCGGCCTCCTTCGGGACCGACCCCCTGGCGCGTGCCGGATGCGAGGCGGTACGCGAGGGCGACCTCGGGGCGGGCGCGAACCTGCTCGCCGAGGCCGGGGAGGACCCGGAGGTCCGCGCCTACCTGGCGGAGGCCCTGGGCCGTGCCGCCGCCGATCGCCCCGACGATGTCGCCGGTCTGGTGGAGGAGGGGGCCGACCCCGCCGACACGCTGCTGTGGCTGGGCCACGCCCTGCTCGCCCGAGCCAAGTCCCTGCCGTCCGGGGGAGCCGAGGGCGCGCAGGCCGACCGGAAGGCCTCCGAGGCCGCCCTCCACGAGACCCGGGTACCGCTGGAGGAAGCGGCCCGCCTGAACCCTGAGGACGCCGTTCCCTGGGCGGCCCTGCAGACGGTCGCGATGGGTCTCGGGGACCGCGAGGAGCGCGACCGCACCTGGTCCGAGGCGACCGCGCGGGCACCCCACCTGTTCCCCGCGCACATGACGCGGGTGCGATCGCTGGCCCCGAGCCGCGGCGGTTCGGCCGAGGAGATGTTCGCCGCTGCGGGGGCCGCTGCCGACACCGCGCCCGAGGGCAGCCCGCTACCCGCGGTCCTCGCCCTGGCGCACGCCGAGCACCTGCGCGGAGAGCAGGGCAGGCTCGTGCGGGAGGGCAACAGTCCCTACATGGCGGCCTTGAGCTTGGGGCGCCTGCACGGTGACGCGGTCCGCGAGCTGTTCGAACTCGCGCAGCGGTGGACCGCGTCGGCCGTGCCGCACGTGCGCGACGTCCAAGCGCACCACCTGCTCGGCTGGGCCTTCTACCGGTCCGGGGAGAAGGTCCTGGCCCGGTGGCACCTGGGACTGGTCGGGCGCTACGTGTGCGACGTCCCATGGTCCTTCTTCGGATCGGCGCGCACCGAAGCGGCCCTGGCCATGGCCGAACTGGGAGTCGACCCGCGGGAGTCGCCCGGGGAAGGGGACCGGGTCACCGACGGCACCTGAGCTCCGCCGGGGCCGCGACTGAGTAGTAACACTCATGACGGCGGGGGAGTGCACCGCGCAGAATCGGGTGTATGAGCTACCCGCCCCCCAGGCCCCCCGCGCACGGCCACCAGCTGTCAGGGTCCCCGCGCCCCGGCCCCGTTCCGAGCGCCGTGCCGGCCTTTCACGGTTCTGTGGACCGTTCCGGCATCGTCCGGCGCGCCATCGGCGCCTCCGTCGTCACCGTGTGCGCCGCCCAGTTCTTCTCGTGGCTGTCCTCCCTCATGTTCGTCTCCTTCGCAGACGACTTCCTCAAGGAGATGGTCTTCTACCTGCTACCGTTCCCGCTCACCCCGCTTCTGTTCGGGCTGTTCGCCCGCCTGTTCCGGGTGCCGTCGGCCCGGGGCGCCACCTGGCTCGGATCGCTCTTCTACATCCTGGTCGTGGTGTTGTTCCTGCTAGGGGTCTATTTCTCGGCGTTCACGGTCCTCCTGCCGCTGTCCAACCTCGGGTCCGTACGGATGCTCGGTGATGTGCTGTACTCCCTCGGCACGTTGCTCCCCAACCTGCTGATCACCCTGGTCGCCTTCGTGCCCGCCGCACTGGCGGTCGGGGTCTCGTCCTCGAAGAGATCTGTGTGAGCCCCGACCCAGGGCACGCCGTCGGCCCCGGTCGGCCCCAACGGTCCGGTCGCCCCTGAGAACGGGTCGGGGAACTTTGCCGGGGTGAAAAGCACTGGTCCACCGGGGAGCCGGTCGGACACAATGCACGGGTGCTACTGACGATCACCACCACAGCGAAGCCGGCGACGGACCTCGGATACCTGCTGCACAAGCACCCCGACAAGGCACAGAGCTTCGAGCAGTCTTTCGGTACGGCCCACGTGTTCTACCCCGAGGCCACCGACGAACGCTGCACCGCGGCCCTCCTGCTGGAAGTGGACCCGCAGGCCCTGCTGCGCTCGCACACGTCGGTGAGCACACCCGACTTCGCCCTGGCCCAGTACGTCAACGACCGGCCCTACGCCTCATCCTCGCTGTTCACGGTGGCTCTGGGCAGGGTCCTGCGGACCGCGATCCGGGGTGTGAGCGAGAGCCGCCCCGAGCTCGCCCGCACCGCCATCCCACTGGCCCTTCACCTGCCGGCGGTGCCCTGCCACCCGGGCCCGGAGCGCGCCCGGGCGCTCTTCGAACCGCTGGGCTGGGACGTCCAGGCAGAACCCGTCACGCTCGACCCCGGCCTGCCGGGTTGGGGCGACTCGCACTACCTGTCGCTCACCCTCACCGGCACCCTGCGGCTCTCCGAGGCACTCAGCCACCTCTACGTGCTGCTGCCCGCACTGGAAGGCGGCCAGAAGCACTACTGGGTGGACTCCACGGAGATCGACAAGCTGCTGCGCGCGGGCGGCGCCCCGGTCGACGGGGTGGAGAACGGGGACGGCGAGGGCGCGGGCTGGCTGGCCGGGCACCCGGAGCGCGGCTGGATCACCCGCCGCTACCTCGCCCGCCGGGAGCGCTACGTGCGCACCGCCCTGTCCCGGCTCGCCGAGTCCGAGGGCCGGGGGAGCGACGAGGACTCCGAGAACGGTACGGCGCGGGTCCCGCGCGACCCGGCGATCGAGGAACGCGAGCCCAGCCTCGCCGAGCAGCGTGTGGGCGCGGTGCTGGCGGTGCTCAACTCCGAGCGGGCCGGCAGCGTCATCGACCTCGGATGTGGCGGCGGCAAACTCCTGGAACGCCTGGTCAAGGACCGGGGGCTGGACCGGATCACCGGGCTGGACGTACACCTGGGCAGCCTGGAGGCCGCGCACCGCAAGCTGTGCAGGGGCTGCCACCCGAACGGGGGCAGAGGACACCGGCCCCTGTTCGCCGACACCCGCGGCGGCGAGGCGAAGGCGCACCGGGACCACCCCGAGCTGCTGCTCGGCTCCGTCGTCTACCGGGACCGGCGCTTCCACGGCCACGACGCGGCCGTCCTCATGGAGGTCGTCGAGCACCTCGACCCCTCCCGGCTGCCCGCGATGGAGAACGTCGTCTTCGGTGACGCGGCCCCCCGCGTCGTCGTGGTCACCACACCCAACATCGAATACAACCGCCACTACGAAGGGCTGGACGAGGGCGCCTTCCGCCACGCCGACCACCGGTTCGAGTGGACCCGGGCCCAGTTCACCGCCTGGGCCGAGCGGGTGGCCGACGCACACGGCTACAGCGTCCGCTACCTGCCGGTCGGCCCGGACAACCCCGAGACCGGCGCCCCGACCCAGATGGGAGTGTTCACCAAGTGAGCGAGTCGAATATCGAGACCGCCCGTGAGCCCCGTGTACTCAGCGTGCCCCGGATGGGGCTCGTTCTGCTGGTCGGGGTCTCGGGCTCGGGCAAGTCCACCTTCGCCGCCCGGCACTTCGCACCGACCCAGGTGATCGGCTCCGACCTCTGCCGGGGCATGGTCAGCGACGACGAGAACGACCAGAGCGCCACCTCCGACGCTTTCGCCCTGCTGGGCACCGTCGTGGACATCCGGCTGAGGCGCGGACTGCTCACCGTCGTGGACGCCACCAACGTCCAGCGCAAGGCGCGCGAACAGCTGATCCGCATCGCCAAAGACAACAACGTCCTCACCACCGCGATCGTGCTCGACGTCCCCGAGGCGGTGGCCCGGGAGCACAACCGGTCCCGCCCCGACCGGAACTTCGTCGACCACGTCATCCGCCGCCAGCGCCGCGACCTCAAGGACGGGCTCAAGCGCCTCGACCGCGAAGGCGTGCGCAAGGTGCACGTCCTGCGCGGCCAGGAGGAGATCGACCGGGCCGACATCCGGCTGGAACGCCCTTGGCCGGACCGGACCGAGCTCACCGGTCCCTTCGACATTGTCGGCGACGTCCACGGCTGCCGCTCCGAGCTGGAGTCCCTGCTCGGTGAACTCGGCTACGACCTCCGGCGCGACGACCAGGGCCGTCCGGTCGGCGCACGGCACCCCGAGGGGCGCACGGCGGTGTTCGTCGGTGACCTCGTGGACCGCGGGCCCGACAGCCCCGGCGTACTGCGCCTGGTCATGGGCATGGTCGCCGACGGCGACGCCCTCTGCGTGCCCGGCAACCACGAGAACAAGCTCGTCCGCGTCCTGAAGGGGGCCAAGCCGCGCCTGACCCACGGCCTGGCCGAGACCATGGAGCAGTTGGGCCAGGAGACCGAGGAGTTCCGCAAGGAGGTGCTCGCCTTCTGCGACGGCCTCGTCAGCCACCTGATGCTGGACGGAGGCAAACTCGTCGTCGCGCACGCAGGACTGAAGGAGGAGTACCACGGCCGTGCCTCCGGGCGCGTGCGCTCCTTCGCCCTGTACGGCGAGACCACCGGAGAGACCGACGAGTTCGGGCTCCCCGTCCGCCTCCCCTGGGCGCGCGACTACCGGGGCAAGGCCATGGTGGTCTACGGCCACGTGCCCACCAACAAGGCCGAGTGGCTCAACCGGACCATCTGCCTGGACACCGGCTGCGTGTTCGGCGGCAGACTCACCGCGCTGCGCTACCCCGAGCGGGAGCTCGTGGACGTGGAAGCCGAGAACACGTGGTACGAGCCGGTCCGGCCGCTGGTGGAGAACCCGCCGGAACGGGCTGAACGGTCCGACCACGAGGCCATCGACATCAACGACGTCGGCGTGGGCGACTTCTCCCCGGGACTGTTCGTCGACACCGGCCACGGCACCGTGCGCACCGGTTCCGAGAGCACCATGGCCGCGCTCGAGGTCATGAGCCGGTTCTCCGTCGACCCGCGGTGGCTGGTGTACCTGCCGCCGACCATGGCGCCCGCGCCGACCGCCGCCGATCCGGGACTGCTGGAGCACCCCGACGAGGCCTTCGCGTCCTTCCGGGCCTCCGGCATCGGCCAGGTGATCTGCGAGGAGAAGCACATGGGGTCCCGAGCGGTCGCCGTGCTCTGCCGTGACGGGGCCGCGGCCCAACGGCGCTTCGTTCCCGGTGAGCTCGGCACCGTCTACACCCGCACGGGGCGCCCCTTCTTCAAGGACCCCGAGGTCCAGGCAGCGGTGGTCGGCCAGCTCCGGCAGGCGGTCACCGACGCCGGACTCTGGGACAAACTGGGCACGGACTGGGTGGCCCTGGACGGCGAGATGCTCCCCTGGTCGGCCAAGGCGCGCTCGCTCATCCGGGAGCAGTACGCGTCCGTGGGCGCCGCGGCCCGGGCCTCCCTGCCCGCCGCCGCCACCGCGCTGGCCGCGGCGGCCGAGCGGGGGGTCGAGGTCGGGGCACTGGCCGAGACCGTGGCGCGCCGCACCGACCAGATGGAGCGGTTCAGCGCGGTCTACCGCCGCTACTCCTGGGACACCGAGGGTGTGAACGGCCTCCGCTACGCGCCGTTCATGCTGCTGGCCTCTGAGGGCAAGGAGTACAGCGAGGCCGACCACCTCTGGCACATGAGCGTGGCTGAACAGCTCGCCGAAGCGGGCGGCATGGTGCATCTCACCCGCTACCGGGTCGTGGACACCACTGACACCGACGCCTGCGCCTCCGCGGCCGCGTGGTGGCGGGAGATGGTCGACCACGGCGGCGAGGGCATGGTGGTCAAGCCGCTCCTCGGGGCGCGGGCCAAGGGGCGCAAGGGCCTCGCCCAGCCGGGGCTGAAGGTCCGCGGACCGGAGTACCTGCGGATCATCTACGGGGCGGACTACACCGACCCGGAGCGGATGGCGGTGCTCAAGGACCGCAAACTCGGCCGCAAGACCGGCTTGGCCATGCGCGAGCACAAGCTCGGGTTGGCCGCCCTGGCCCGCCACGCGGCCGGCGAGCCGCTGTGGCGCGTCCACGAACCGGTCTTCGCGGTCCTGGCCCTGGAGACCGAACCGGTCGACCCCCGCCTGTGAGGGTGCGGGAACCGACTGGCGCTCGCCGACGCACCGGCAGCCCGGGGCTTGGAGAATCACACCAAGTCTCGGGCTGAGCCTTGTCGTGTGATCACAACAATCGGGCACCGGGTCGTCTACTTTTCACGTCGTCTCTTTCAATCGGACACCCCCGGCCGCAATGATGTGGCCGCACGAATACCCAGACGTACCCGGAGAAGACGGAGCAGGCGTGTCCCCTACACCCTCCAGACCCACATCCCCCACTCCGGCGGAACCAAGACCCGCCCGCAGGCGTTCGGCGGCCTCGGCCGCGGCGGTCGCGGCGGCGGCCCTGAGCGCAAGCCTCGTGGCGCCGGTGCCCACCCTGGCCGAGGACCACGGCACCGCCGGCGGCGCCGGTGAGCAGGTCGCGGAACCCGGTGTCGGCCATGGTTCGGTCGAGCCCGGCGAACTGCGGATCCACGACATCCAGGGGGCCACCCGGACCTCACCGCACGTGGGGGAGGAGGTCAGCGGCCTGCCCGGCGTGGTCACGGCGGTCAACGCCTTCGGCAGCGCCCAGGGGTTCTGGTTCCAGGACCCCGAGGGTGACGACGACCCTCGTACCAGCGAGGCGCTCTTCGTCTTCACCGGTTCCACCACCCCCGACGTCGAGGTGGGCGACGAGATCCTGGCCGCCGGCCGGGTCAGCGAATACCGGCCCGACGAGGGAACGCAGACCATCACCCAGCTCGACCAGGCCGAGTGGACCACCCTCAGCAGCGACAACGACCTGCCCGAGGCGGTCGTGCTGGAGGAAGACACCATCCCGGAGGCCTACGCCCCCGACCACGGCGGCGACATCACCGAGCTGGACCTCCAGCCGGAGCATTACGCCCTCGACTTCTGGGCGTCCCACGAGCACATGCTCGTCCGGGTGGAGGACGCCCCCGTCGTCGGTCCCACCGACGGTTTCGAGGCCCTGTGGGTGACCACTCGTCCGGACGAGAACCCCACGGCCAACGGCGGTACCCACTACAACGCCTACGACGACCCCAACAGCGGCCGGGTGAAGATCGAGTCGCTCCTGGACCGCGAGGTCCGCCCCTTCCCCGAGGCGAACGTCGGCGACACCGTCGCCGGGGTGACCGAGGGCCCGGTCTACTACAGCCAGTTCGGCGGATACGTCGTCCAGGCCACCACACTCGGCGAGCACGAGCCCGGGGGCTTGGAGCGCGTTCCGGCCCAGGAGACGGCACGGCACGAGGTGAGCGTCGCCACCTACAACGTCGAGAACCTCGGCGGCGAGGACGACCAGGCCGACTTCGACGCCCTCGCCGAGGGCTTCGTGTCCTACCTCGGCTCGCCCGACATCGTCGGCCTGGAGGAGATCCAGGACAACAGCAGCGAGACCGACGACGGCGTGGTCGACGCCGACGTGACCCTGGACCGCCTCGTCGAGGCCATCGCCGACGCGGGCGGCCCCGACTACGAGTGGCGCCAGATCAGCCCCGAGGACGGCCAGGACGGCGGCGTCCCCGGCGGCAACATCCGCAACGCGTTCCTCTTCAACCCTGACCGCACCCAGTTCGTGGACGTGGAGGGCGGCGACGCCACCACCGCCGTCGAGGTCACGGAAGGCGAGCGCGGCGCCGAGCTGTCCGTCTCCCCGGGGCGGATCGAACCCGAGGACGAGGCGTGGGATGAGAGCCGAAAGCCGCTGGTCGGCCACTTCCGGGCGCTCAACCGCGACCTGTACGTGGTCACCAACCACTTCAACGCCAAGGGCGGCGACGAGGCCCTGCACGGCGTCAACCAGCCGCCGGAACGGGTGACGGAAACCCAGCGCCACGCGCAGGCCGAGCTGGTCCGCGAGTTCTCCGACGACCTGCTCGCCGTGGACCCCGACGCCGACCTCGTGGTCATGGGCGACCTGAACGACTTCCAGTTCTCCAAGACCCTGGACATCCTCACCGGGGACGGTGCGCTCACCAACCCCATGGTGGACCTCCTGGACCCGGCCGAGGGCTACAACTACGTCTTCGACGGCAACTCCCAGGCGCTCGACCACATCCTGGTCAACAGCGCCCTGTCCGGACGGGTCGACTACGAGGTCGTGCGGATCAACTCCGAGTTCCACGACCAGGTGAGTGACCACGACCCGCAGGTCCTGCGGATCGACACCCGCCTCAGCACGTCCCCGGGACGCGACTGACACACGGAAGCGAGGGGACTGGGAGAACGGCGGGACTGGGAGAACGACGGGACTGGGAGAACGGCGGGACCGGCAGGCAAGCTCTTCCTGCCGGTCCCGAAGGCGACGCCGAGGGCCCCTAAGCTTCAAACAATGGTGTCGGGCGTGGGGTGTCTTCTTGGCTGGGCCCTTTTCTGCTAGACGGTCAATTTCTGTGGCTGGGCTTTCTCTGTTGGCTTAGGGTTCCCTCCTTTCCCGCCGCCCGATTGTGGCCGTCTCCGCTACGCGCGTCAAGGTCGTCGCCATCGAGCGCTTCGCGCATCAACGGCGCTCCACCTTGACCCGCTCCGCTCCGACGGCGGGTTGGCGGCTATCGGGAAAGTTGTGTCCTGAACGTGAACCAGAGGAGGAAGTAGGAACTCTCTGCGGAAGCGGTGCTGCACGCAAAGATGAAGGATCTGGCCCTTCGGAGCCGTCCTG